>ONUI01000118.1 GCA_900320995.1 uncultured Eubacteriales bacterium | reverse complement strand
GGGGTACGCCTTTATTAGTGGTCAGTTAACCGATGACCGAAACTATATAAAAAATGCTAATGACCGGCAATATGCAGCCGGTTACTCAATTTGGAAGGTGAAACTATGACTATGACAGTAGAATTCTGGTTCCTGATCGGAGCCGCGCTGGTGTTCTGGATGCAGGCAGGCTTTGCCATGGTAGAGGCGGGCTTTACCCGCGCCAAGAACGCCGGCAACATCATCATGAAAAACCTGATGGACTTTTGTATCGGCACGGTCGTGTTCGCTCTCTTGGGCTACACGATCATGATGGGCGAGGATACCCTGTTCGGACTGATCGGTATCCCGAACATGGACTTGTTCGGTCACTTCAAGGAGTTCATCGCGTCTCCCGGGAACGGCGACTTTACCGCCGCTTCCACATTCGTATTCAACCTCGTTTTCTGCGCCACCACCGCGACCATCGTATCCGGCGCGATGGCGGAAAGAACGAAATTCTCCGCTTACTGTATCTACTCGGGCGTTATCTCGCTGTTCATCTACCCGATCGAAGCGCACTGGATCTGGGGCGGCGGCTGGCTCTCTCAGCTGGGCTTCCATGACTACGCAGGTTCCTGCGCGATCCACATGGTCGGCGGTATCGCGGCATTGATCGGCGCGGCGGTGCTCGGACCCCGTCTCGGAAAATACGAGCGTGATGAAAACGGTAAGGTCGTCAAGGTCAACGCCTTTCCCGGCCACAACATCGTCATCGGCGCACTGGGCGTATTCATCCTGTGGCTCGGCTGGTACGGCTTCAACGGAGCGGCGGCGACCACGCCGAGTGAGCTTGCATCGATCTTTTTGACTACCACCATCGCTCCCGCGGTCGCCACCTGCGTCACGATGGCGTTCACGTGGATCAAAAACGGCAAACCCGACGTTTCCATGTGCCTGAACGCATCCTTGGCAGGCTTGGTCGGAATCACCGCAGGCTGCGACGCGCTTGACGCGATCGGCGCGACCGTCGTCGGCGTTGTCAGCGGTATTCTGGTTGTCGTCGTGGTCGAGGTGCTTGACATGAAGCTGCACATCGACGATCCCGTCGGCGCGGTAGGCGTGCATATGGCTAACGGTATCTGGGGCACGATCGCGGTCGGTCTGCTCGCCAACCCCGACGCTCCCGCAGGGCTGAACGGTCTGTTTTACACCGGCGATTTCAAGCAGCTCGGTCTGCAGTTCTTAGGCTTCGGCTCCGTGGCGATCTACGCCGCGATCATGATGATACTCACCTTTGTCATCATCAAGAAGACCATCGGTCTGCGCGCGTCGGCTGAGGACGAGATCATGGGTCTCGATATCACCGAGCACGGTCTGCCGTCGGCATACGCGGGTTTTGCGGCTGCCGCTGAGGACTACTCCGTCTACGGCGAGGATGTTGCCGTCGTCGCGGGTGAAACGCCCGTGGCAGAAGCTGTCGAGGTCAAGAGCGTTCCGTCCTTTGAGAACGGTGAACAGCGGTTCACCAAGATCGAGATCATCTGTAAGGAAGCGCGGTTTGAAAAGCTCAAGAGAGCGATGGCGCAGCTCGGCATCACCGGCATGACCGTCACCCATGTCATGGGCTACGGCTCACAGAAGGGTAAGCCCGAATACTACCGCGGCGTTTTGGTCGACACCAACCTTCTGCCGAAGATACAGGTCGAGATGGTCGTATCCGCGATCCCTGTCCGCGATGTGATCGAAGCGGCAAAGAAAGCGCTCTATACCGGGCACATCGGCGACGGCAAGATCTTTGTGTACAACGTCGATAACGTGGTCAAGGTGCGCACCGGTGAAGAAGGCTACGACGCCCTGCAGGATGTGGAATAACGGATTTAAGAGGAGCCGCAGTTCCCTTCAAATAGTCAAAATACCCTGAATAACAACTCTCGATTCAGTTGCCTAAAAGACAGGCTCCCCTAAGTCACAGACCCCGAGGACATATTCCCCGGGGTCTGCATTTTATCTTATATATTGTTTTCCAAATCTCTCTTGCCGTACATCACTCTCAGGATAGAAACAGTTCCGGCGCTCTCTTCTACCGAATAGAACACAAGATAATTGTCAACAGGCATCAATCGAATATCATTTTTATAGACAGGAAACCGCTTTGGCAGTTGATCGAGATTTTCGATCCTGTTCTCCAATCGGGATAACTGCGCTTCGGCGTTTTCCGGTGACAGCAATGACAAGGCGATATACTCATAGATTGCGCGAATATCTTTATCCGCCTGTGAAGAGATGTTTACCGAATAATTCACAGTTTATAATCCTTTCTGATATCGGCAAACGCTTGCTTTGACGCTTTGACCTTGCCGCTCTTGACGTCATCGATCCCCTTTTGCAGTTCAAGGTCGATCTCCTGCTCGGTGAGCTGATTGAAGTTCAATATACTTTGTTCAGGCAATTTCAGTTCAAACGGCATTCCTCTCTGCAATATGATCTGCTTGTAAAACATATTGATCGCATTGGATGCGGGGATTCCGAGCGCGGATAGTATACTTTCTGCTTGCTCTTTTAATTCCGGTTCGATCCTCACATAAAGATTTGCGGTTTTTGACATTATCAATGCTCCTTTCTGTGTGTTCTGTATCTATTATACACGATTGTAAGCACAAACGCAATACATCTGACCAAAATAGTACCGGATCATTTCTTGACAAACATCATGACAAGTAATATAATACTTGATGGCAAAGACGCCTTGGATCTCCAAAGCGTCTTTGCCTTTTTTTGTAAAAAAGAGGTTTTATGATGAACAATATCCATGAAGAATGCGGCGTGTTCGGCATCTACAGCACGGCGGATGACGATTTAGCGGCGTTGACCTATTACGGGCTGTATGCCTTACAGCACCGCGGACAGGAAAGCGCCGGTATCGCCGTGAATGATGACGGCGTGTTCCGCTGTATCAAGGGCGAAGGCTTGGTCAGCGAGGTGTTCAGCGGCGACAAGCTCCGATCCCTCGGGACGGGTCATATCGCTGTCGGTCATGTGCGTTATGCCACCACCGGCAGCAACGCCGCCCAGAATATCCAGCCGCTCTTGGTCAACCACCACAAGGGCAGGATGGCGCTGTGCCATAACGGCAACCTGTCCAATTCCTATCTGCTGAGAACAAGGCTGGAGGAAAACGGCGCGATCTTCCATACCACCACCGACTCCGAGGTCATCTCCTATATGATCGTACAGGAGCGACTGCGGCAGGGCTCGATCGAAAAGGCTGTCAGCTCGGCGATGGATACGATCGAGGGCGCATATTCCCTCGTGATCTGCTCGCCGCAAAAGCTGATCGCCGTTCGTGATCCGCACGGTTTCCGTCCGCTGTGCTACGGCGTGACCGATAACGGCAGTGTGGTGTTCGCCTCGGAATCCTGCGCGCTGGACGCGGTCGGCGCCAAGCTTGTCAGAGATTTGGTGCCGGGGGAGATGGCGATCGTCGACAAAAACGGTCTGCGATTCGATACGACGCACTGCGGCAAAGTGCCGAAACACTTTTGCGTATTTGAATATATCTATTTCGCGCGTCCCGATTCGGTGATCGACGGCGCGTCTGTCAGCCAATGCCGCCAGCGAGCGGGCAGATTTTTGGCGAAGGAACATCCTGTGGACGCGGATATCGTGATCGGCGTTCCCGATTCGGGGTTAGAGGCGGCGATCGGGTACTCGTATGAATCGGGGATACCATACGCTATCGGCTTCACCAAGAACAAATATATCGCACGCACCTTTATCACCCCGGGACAGGGCTCGCGTGAAGCGGGCGTGGGGATCAAGCTCAATCCGATCCGTGAGATCGTCAGAGATAAGCGCGTTGTGCTGATCGATGATTCGATCGTGCGCGGCACCACCTGCCGCCGTATCGCCGATCTTTTATGGCAGGCGGGGGTCAAAGAGATCCATATGCGCGTCAGCGCTCCGCCCTTTGTCGCTCCGTGCTACTACGGCACCGACATCGACTCCGCCGACGTGCTGATTGCCAACCGTATGCGTGTCGATGAGATCGCAAAGGAGATCGGGGTGACTTCACTCGGTTACCTCAGTATCGAAAATGTCAGACTGCTGACGGGAACGGACAGCGGCTTTTGTACCGCTTGTTTCGGCGGCAATTATCCGACCGCGATCCCCGACAAAACAGCGAAGAATCGCTTTGAAACCAAAATCAGTGAACAGCAAAAGGGATGAATGGGAATGAATGACAATTCACAATTCGATCGCAAATTGATTTTAGAAAACGGCGCCGTGTTCTACGGAAAAGGGTTCGGCTGTACGGATGACAGGGTCGTTGAGATCGTGTTCAACACCTCGCCCGTTGGCTATCAGGAGATCCTCTCCGACCCGTCCTATACCGATCAGGGCGTCGTGATGGCGTATCCGCTCATCGGCAACTACGGCATGGCGGAGGATGACTACGAGTGCGACACGCCGACGATCGGCGCGCTGATCGTGCGCGAATATAACGGCGAGCCGTCCAACTTCCGCAGTAGGGAGCCCTTGGAGGATGTGATGAAGCGTTATGGCATCGTCGGCGTCAGCGAGATCGATACCAGACGGTTGATCCGACATATCCGTGATTACGGCTCATGCAAGGCGCTGATCACCTCCGCCGATACGCCGTCAGAGATGATCGAGAAACAACTGAAAGAAGCCTCGCTCCCGCATGATGCAGTCAGCCGTGTCAGCAGAAATCGCTTTCAAAAATACGATTCCGCCGAGCATTTGTATCATGTCGTCGCGATCGACTGCGGCATGAAAATGAACATCGTGCGTTCACTCACACAAAGAGGCTGTGATGTGATGGTCGTTCCGTGGAACGCACGCGTGTGTGATATTCTTTCTCTCGATCCGGACGGTATCTTTTTATCTAACGGTCCAGGCAACCCGGAGGATGTTCCCGAGGTGATCGACGCCGTGAAGGAGCTGATCGGCACTGTTCCGATCTTCGGTATCTGTCTGGGTCATCAGATCCTGTCACTCGCCTACGGAGCGAAAACCTATAAGCTGAAATTCGGTCATCGCGGCGGCAATCATCCCGTCAAAAATCTGCTGACAAATCAAATCGAGATCACATCACAGAATCATTCTTACGCGGTTGACGCGGACAGTCTGAAAAAAACGCCGCTCACCGCGACGCATATCAATCTTCTGGACAACACGGTCGAAGGCGTCGAGTGCGCGAAAGACGCCGTCTTCGGCGTGCAGTATCATCCCGAATCCGCTCCGGG
>ONUI01000088.1 GCA_900320995.1 uncultured Eubacteriales bacterium | reverse complement strand
CGCTGCAGTTGTCGGCGGTATCTTCTACCAGAACGCTACCGTTCAGAGCATCTGCCAGATCGTACAGAACCTGATGTCGATCTTTGTGACCGTCTTTGTTATCAAGGGTATCACCAACATTGCTGCTAAGATCGGTAACGACGAAGTCGCTCAGCAGGGCAAGAGCCTTCTGACCATCATCGTCGTATTCTACGCGCTGTCTCTGATCGCTAACATCCTCGTTCTGGTATTCGGCGGCATGTTCGCTTCCGTTCTCGGCGGCGTTATCGCGATTGTTGCTCTCGTACTGAACATCATCGGCTATATCGTATATCTGTCCCTGCTGAACAAGGGCAAGAATATGCTCGCAGAATAATCACTCTACTAAGCCTACCTTTTCTAAGGGCGGTGGCGCGGACACTTGTGTCCGTGACGGAGGGTTGTTTCGATCAATCTGTAATATAATGCGGCAGCCGTTCTTGAATCACGAGCGGCTGCACCGCGTTGCCTTATGACAACAGAATGTTCGATGATACGAATCTCTGACAGGAGTCCGACATTTTTCGGTGTGGTTTCCGCAAGATTGCGCCGCTCGTTTTCCTGTTAGAGATTCTTATTTTGTCACGCCTTGACGATAGCCGATCATTACGGTATAATCAAACAAGCAGAAAGGAGATCCCGAAAATGAGTGAATTCTATGATCCGATGTTGTACATGAGTACTCCCGAACACCCCAATACCATGAGCGTAGTCGTCGAGCTCAAGGAAGCGATCGACGGCGCGATCCTGCGAGAGGTAGTGGAGGAGCTTCGTGTACGCTTTCCTTATTTCTATGTCAAGGGGGTCGCCGAAGGTAACGACCTGGGATCCGATCAACTTTAATTCGCCTCAGTCCAATTACCATTTGACGGCATGGAAGTATGAGGGATCGAGAATGGCGATGGAGATGTCACACGCGCTCTCCGACGGCGCGGGCGTGATGCCGTATATCAAGAGTACGGTGTATCTTTATCTGTGCAAAAAGACGGGTCTGGCGCTTGATCCTGCCGGTATCCGCCTGCCGGGTGATGTGATCCCGGAGTCCGAGACAGGCAATCCCTTTGCCGGTCTGGATATTGACGGGGCAAAGGTGCCGATATACACCAAGCCGCCTATCAAGGATTTTTATCGGGTCAAAGACTGTGAGGATAACGAGCAGCAGCTCCATTGTATCAAAATAGCGGAGTCGGAGCTGATCCGTTATTGCAGGGATTATGACGGCAGCCCGAACGCGATGATCTCGGTGCTGTTGGCGAGAGCCGCCAAAGAGTACGCGCCCGAAAACGATAAGACGGTCAGCGTAGCTGTCGCGATCGACTACAAGGCGATGTTAGGCACTTATGACAACTATCGTATGTATGCGAATGTCGTTGAGTTGGATTTTCCGAAGAACAGATCATTGGATGATCTGATGAAGTCGTGCACGGCAGCGCGCGGTCAGATGATGCTGCAGGCACAGCCGGAGAATGCTCTTTGGGCGGTAAAGAACAGGAAATTGACTTACGAAAAGCTAAGTCAGCTCCCGCTGGAGGTCAAGCTGGGCGCGGTCGCGAAGTCCGCGGGAAGTATGCGCTGGAGCTTTACGGTGTCCTACGTCAACAGCCGTTCCTTTGGATCGACCGATCCGTATATCGACGCGGTGTATGCGATCGCGGAGCCGGGGGTATCGGATATCTCCTGTGAGATCTTCTGTAATAATCACAACTTTGTTTTGTCGATCTCGCAGACCTTCACGGCGGATCGATTCATCGAGCTATTCCTCAAGGAGCTTTCCTCCGTCGGGATCAACTATGAAGTGTTCCGCAAGGAGCCGCTGCATATGGCGGGGATAGAGCCGTTCAAAAGTAACTGAGTATATTCAACAATATCATAAAGAAAAAAGAACTTGTCACACGGCAAGTTCTTTTTCTATTCAAGATAATCATTGCGAGGACGGAAAATGCGTGTATAGCTCCGCGGCAAAATAGTTGTTGTATTATCACTTGTTGCCGAGCCGGTCGATGAATAGCTGAGAGACGATCGACAGCTTTTGATCCCGTTTCCAGATCAGCGTCGGGCGCACGGAGATCTCAGGGGAGAGGGGTCTGAAACACAGCGGAGAGCTTTCCGAGGTGTCCACCAGTTTATCGAAGGATATCGCGCAGCCGATGCCGTCCTCCACCATCAGGGACGCATTGTAAAGCAGGTTGTAGGTGGCGGCGATCTGCAAATGCCTGACCTGTGCGCTGTTGAACAGCTGTAATCCGTTCGCGCGCGAGACGATCAGGGGTCTGTGGTACAAGTCCTTGATGGCGATCACCTCTTTCTCCGCCAAATCACAGTCCTTGCGCATGATCACGCCGAAGATCTCTTTGTCGTCCAAGGTCAGATAATGGTAGGCTTCTTTGTCAAAAACGGTGAAGATCAGCGCGAAGTCGAGCAGTCCGCGGTCAAGACGATCCTGCAGATCCTCGGTATCGCCGCTGACGACGTTCAGCCTGATATTGGGGTATTCATCCTTGAGGCGCTTGAACACCGCCGTGACGCGCCGCATGGAGCGCGATTCACCCGCGCCGATGCTCAGTGTGCCGGAGATATCGTTTTTGACCTCGCTGATCTCGCTCTCGGTCAGCTCCATCAGCTGCATCAACTCGCTCGCGCGTTTGCGCAGGATCAACCCTTCTTCGGTCAGCTCGATCCGCCTTCTGCCGCGGAGGAACAGGGTGACGCCGAGTTCTTCCTCCAGATCTCGGAGCTGGCGTGATAATGACGGCTGAGAGAGATGCAGTGATTGTGCCGCCGCGGAGATATTGCCCTCTCTGGTCACCGCCAAAAAGTATTGTAATACACGAAATTCCATACGCTCACCTCATATATGATTTGTTATTGCGAGTTTAAATAAAAGGTTATGGCAGTAGCTCTCAGCCAATCAGCGTTCGCCTTATGGCTCCGCTTCTTGGGAGAGCCTTGCGTGGGAGTTGTTAGCCAAATCATAGATTTGGACAACTCCTCACAATCTCAACCGATTCAATATGTTCTGATATACTAAGATCATTATACACAATTTTACTATGCTTGTAAAGCATAGTTAGCTATTTAATATAAGTATTTGCTATTTGTTGAGTTATGGATTATAATAAGGACAACAAAGAAAAAGGAGCGATCATCATGATGAAAACCGCAGAGTTGAAACTGACACAGGTATGGGACAAGACCTTCCCGCAGAGCGACAAGGTCGATCACAGCAAGGTCACCTTCATCAACCGTTACGGCATCACCTTGGCGGCTGATCTGTATATCCCGAAGAACACTGAGGGCAAGCTGCCCGCGATCGCGGTATGCGGTCCGTTCGGCGCTGTCAAGGAGCAGTGCTCGGGACTTTATGCCCAGACGATGGCAGAGCGCGGTTTTCTGACGATCGCGTTTGATCCGTCCTTCACCGGTGAGAGCGGCGGTATGCCGAGATACATGGCTTCTCCCGATATCAACACCGAGGATTTTCAGGCGGCGGTCGATTACCTGTCATGCCACGATCAGGTTGATCCCGACCGCATCGGTATCATCGGCATTTGCGGATGGGGCGGTATGGCGATGAATGTCGCGGCGCTCGATACCCGCATCAAGGCGACGGTCGTTTCCACCATGTACGACATGACCCGCGTCAACGCCAACGGTTATTTTGACGCGGAGGACAGTGAAGCACAGCGCTATGAGAAAAAGACCGCGCTGAACAACCTGAGAACCGCCGAGTACAAGAAGGGAGAATATTCCCGCGGCGGCGGTTGCGTCGAACTGCCCGTGCCCGAGGAGCTGCCGTTCTTCGTCAAGGATTACAGCGAGTATTACAAGGGCAGAGCCTATCATGAGCGCTCCCTCAATTCCAATGAGGGCTGGAACACTGTCGGATGCCTGTCCTTTATGAATCAGCCGATCCTTCAATACAGCAACGAGATCCGCTCCGCTGTTTTGGTCATCCACGGGGAAAAGGCACATTCCTGCTACTTCGGCAAGGACGCGTTTGAGAATATGACCAAAGACAGCAGCTATACCGATAACAAAGAGCTGATGCTCATCCCCGGCGCGGTGCATACCGATCTGTACGACAATGTGGACGTCATCCCCTTTGACAAGATGGAAGAATTTTTCGGGAAGATGTAAGATGAATACAGAGGAATTTATCAGGATCATGGACAGCGGCGCCGAGGTACAGGCGGGCAGTGAAGTCCATCTGCATATGACGAAGCTCAGCAACGAGGCGATGAAGATCACCGCACAGCTGAACAATGCCTATCATACGCCCGAGGAGATCGGCGTATTGATGGAAGAGCTGACGGGAAAGCCCTTTCCCGAGGGCGCGTATCTCTTCCCGCCGTTTTACACGGATTGCGGCAAGAATACCACACTCGGCAAAAACGTGTTTATCAATACGGGTTGTCAGTTTCAGGATCAGGGCGGTATCACCATCGGCGACGGTACCTTGATCGGGCCCAAGACCGTGATCGCCACACTGAACCATCAAATGGATCCCGACAGGCGCGCGAATCTGCTCCCGAAGCCCGTCAAGATCGGTAGCAAGGTATGGATCGGCGCGAATGTGACCATCCTGCCGGGGGTCACGATCGGCGACGGCGCCGTCATCGCGGCGGGCGCGGTCGTCAATAAAGACGTCGAGTCGAATACTGTGGTCGGCGGCGTACCCGCTAAGTTCATCAAAACCATCGAAACACAGGGGTGAACGATATGAAAAAACGAATATGCACACTGTTGTGCGTCATCGTGATAGCGGTCTTGGCGGGGTGCGGTAAAGCGAACGATACCGCTCCCTCCGAGGCGACAAAGGACACCGTGAGCGCGACCCAACAACCGACCGCGGTGACTGAGGCGCCCATCAAACCGGCAACCGCTGCCGCAACGCAGGCTCCGGCGACACAAGCGCCTCCCGCAACCGCCGCGCCTCAACCGGCAACACAGCCGCCGCAGGTCGAAGAAGCTGCGCCGGAAAAGGTGCTCGAGATGAAGATAGGGGATACCCCTGTCGCGGTCGCGTGGGAGGATAATGAGGCTGTCGCGGCGCTGAAGGAATACTGCCGTGATCAGATCCTGACCATCCCCATGTCGATGTACGGCGGCTTTGAGCAGGTCGGCTCCATCGGCACAAGCCTGCCGCAAAACGATGTGCAGACGACCGCGCAGTCGGGCGATATCGTGCTCTATTCGGGTGATCAGATCGTCGTGTTCTACGGCTCCAACTCGTGGGCATATACGCGCCTCGGGCACATCACCGCCAAATCGCAGGATGAGCTCACCGCGTTATTATCCAACGGAGATATTTCGATCTCCCTTTCTTATTAACCGTCATTGCGAAGAGCATTAAGGGACCCCAAAAAGCCCCTGCTTTTTGGGGAGAGGAGGAGCTGCCACACAAGCACGAGAGTAGTCATACCTGACTGCTCTCAGCGAGTACGGCGAGCGACGACGAGTGGCAATCTCAACCGTATGAATAAGTCATTGCGAAGAGCGCAGCTCTGTGGCAATCTCAACCGTAAAAACAAGTCATTGCGAAGAGCGCAGCTCTGTGGCAATCTCAACCAAATCATACAGGAGGTACAACATGAAAAAACTGACGATGACAGCGGCGGCATTATTGCTGGTCTGCATGATGCTGATGACCGCATGCTCCAACCAAAACAAGACCGCAACGGAAACCGAAAATACTACGGCGTCGAGTCAAGCGAGCGTTGTTGCCGCGACCCGCGATACCGCCAACCAATCGTATGATCCCTATGCGGAAGAAAACCGCTATGATATCCCTGACTCCATGTTTGAGAAGCGGGACGGCGTCGATTACGGTACTCTGCAAAAGGATGTGAACTATTATTCGACCGTCGCCGGGGATAATAAGCAGGTGAATGTCCTGCTCCCCGCGGGCTATGACGAGAGCAAGAGCTATCCCGTCACCTATGTGTATCACGGCTTTGGCGGCGATCACAACGCCCATCTCGACACGGATTCCTATCTGATGCTTCTCTACGGGAATATGCTGCATGACGGCTTGACCGTGCCGCAGATCCTCGTCGGCATGGATATGTACACCGACAAGCTCGCCGATAAGGAAAGCAAATCGGAAGAGGAACTCCGCTTTATCTACGACAAGGCGATCGAAGAAACAGCAGTCGATCTGATGCCCTTCATCGAAAAGACTTACTCCGTCAAAACCGGCAGAGAGAATACCGCGATCGCAGGTATGTCCGAGGGCGGCGCAAAGTCACTTTGCACGGGCTTTCAGTGGCTCGATAAGTTCGGCTATATCGGCGGTTTTGCTCCCGATACGGGCGTGATCCCTACCGAATACTACAAGGGCACCTTCTGGAATACCCCTGTCTTTGAAAAGTTCCCTCAGCCGACAGCGGAGAACATGCCGTATTATCTGTACATGACGGTCGGTTCCGAGGATCCGTGGAACATCGACTGTACGCTCTATTACCGCGATCAGCTCACCGACATGGGCGTTAAGAGCCAGACGGATTACGTCGAGGGCTTCGGCCATGATGAAGCTTTCTGGCGTCAGTGCTTCTACAACTTCCTGCATAAGATTTTTTGACAATTATGAATCGTCATTCCGAGGAGTAACCAAGGGTTACGACATGGGAATCTTAACTAAATGTCATTGCGAAGCGCTTGAAATATCAAGCGATGTAAGATTCTTCGAGCAAGCTCTCAGAATGACAATTGATAGTCTTTTCAACCGATCGGGTACCCCGGTCGGTTTTTGCATAGAAACACCAAAGCCATCCGGTTAAGGATGGCTTTGGCTGAAGTGAGGTTTTTATGATGAACACAATTCAATTATGTTTAGCCGACAGTGACATTCAGATTGCTGTCGACGGTCACGGTCAGGTTGACGGGTACCTTGTTGGTGTCGGAGGTGTAGTAGTACAGGGTGACGTGAGAGGTACCGGGAGTCGAGCCGTAGAAGGTGAAGTCATACTGCTGCTGGTTGAAGTTGTAGTCACACTTGACGACGAAGTTGGAGTTGTCCGCGTTGTAATCCCAGTTGAAGCCGTAGGACGTTTTGCCGTTGGCATAGTAGTGAGCGGGAGTACCGGTCTTGTCGGGAGCCTGACGCTTGGTGTCCTTGTAAACGCGCTCACCGTTGACGTTCTCGATCTTATCTTCGCTCTTCTGAGTCTGGGTGCTCTTGGTCTGCTCATTTGCGGTTTGCTGAGTCTGAGTGGTGTTCTGCTTATTGTTCGTCTGAGCTGTCTGTGTATTGCTTTTGTTCTGAGCAGTATTCTGTGTGGTGTTCTGCGCGGGCTTGACAGCGGTGTTGTTCTGCTTGGTTTCTGTTTGCGGGGTTGCCTGCTTTGCGGTCTGCGCCGCCTTGTTAGCTCCCTTGTCGACCGTTGCGCTGACGACTGTCGGCGCGGTGTCGGCGGTCTTTGTCTTGGGGTTGAACACACCGGCGAATGCCATGGTGCCTACCGCGATCGCTGCGACCAGCGCGAGTGCCGCGGATGAGAGCAGGACATTCTGCTTTCTTCTCTTGGAACGGGTGTATGCTCTGGCTTCCTCGGTGGGTCTTTCGAAATTGCGTCTGGTGCGCTCGTCGCTCATTCTGCGCTTGGAGCTGTCATCGTAGAAGATGGTGGTTCTGTTATCGTTATTGTAATCAGTGCTTCTGTTGTAGTTGTTGTTCATTCTGTTGTTAGTCATTTTGTGTACCTCCTTGATTCAGTCATTGATTTAGATTTTGTTTCGGGTTTTTTAATTGTGTTCCCTTGACTGTGACTAAAGTATATCAAACCCACTATGACAACAGTGTGACAAAAACAGGGACAAAACGAATTTTTTTAAAAAAAGTTTTTATTTTCCATAAAAGAAAAATCCCCTGTGAATGTGTCAAGGGAAAGTAGACAATAAAAAAGTACGATTAAGCAAACCCCTGTTCAATTCTAAATTGTGCAGGGGATTTGTAATGCAATTTAGAAGATAAGCGATAGTTATTAAAGTACTTTATGTAGTCGTTAATAAGCTGAGGAACGTTCTTTGACCGATACAATCCGAAGTCAATGTACAGTTCTTCCTTGATCCAGCCATTAAGAGCTTCGATGATGGGGTTATCAGTCGGCGTTGCCACTCTTGACATAGAGCGCTTAATGCTGGTACAATGTTCATGAGCTTTAGAGAAAGCTTTTGAGGAGTAAATCGAGCCTTGGTCGGTGTGCAAGATGACTGGTTCGTTTTGCTCCTCAACCTTTTTCACGAAAGTTGCCAAGCAATCATAGTAAGGCTTCGGATCGCCTCTCTTCCTTGAAAGTGAAGAAGCAATAATCTCATTGTTGTATGTATCCAAGAAGAATGTCCATTCAAATCTGCCACAGTATTTTGTGGAAAATTCAGTCATATCCGAAACAACGATTTCCAGGGGACGTTTAGCGTTCCAGTTAGTGAATATCTCGTTTTTATATGTAACGTGTTCTTCGCCCTTTGTGGGATTGTAAGTTTTTCTGGCTCTGGATCTAATACCGGCAAGTTTGCAGCATTTATGAGCGAGATTATCTGAGAATACTAAACCCGTTTCTTCTCTGATGTGAGCAGCAAGATTGTGATAACCATAGGTTTTATGCTGTTCATGCATCTCTGTCAGATATTCAGTGAGTATCTGCCTTTTCTGTTCATAACGGTTTAGTGTATCTTTCCTCTTTTTCCAAGCATAATAACCGGACCTATTGATATCCATCAACTTACAGAGAAATACAATCGAATACTCTAAACTCAGCTTTTCGATGATTTCGTATTCACGTCTAAGGTGGTAACGTACTCCTTGTTTGCACCAACTCCTTTCACTATGTAGCCTTTTTTTAACCGTTCATTCTCTATCCTTAACTTCAGATTCTCCAGTTCGAGCCTTTCCTCTCGGGAAAGGCTTTTGCTTGTGTGTAAAGCAGCAAAAGGATTGCCTCCGCCCTTACCTCGATGTTCTTCGTAAAAGTATTTTTCTCCATCATTATGGTAGTGTTCCATCCATTTCCTTAATTGATGTGAGTCTAATTGATACTTTCTGCATACTTCTTTATGTGACTTGTACTCTTCAAGAACTTCTTTTACACACTGTAATTTAAACTCTGCACTGAATTTTCTATTTTTTCTCATGTTATTTCACCTCCACGATTATTCTATCATAAAAAAGAAAGTAGGCACTTTTCGTGTCTACTTTCATTTTACACATTCACAAAAGTGGCAGGTTTTTGCTTTGGTGCGCCTGACAGGTGTTTGATCTGTTAGATTCGTAAGATGTCGCATATTGCCGTCTGCAAATGCGCAAAAATCATCTGCTCTCTCCTTAAAATCAGTCCGCCGGACTGATTTTACCTTCGAGATGCGCTTACGCTTATCTCTCTGTACAGTCGCCTTCAAGTCCTATCAGTCGCACTTTGTTTGTAAAATAGAAAAAGGGTATCCGAAATGGATACCCTTTTTCTATGGTGCGCCTGACAGGACTTGAACCTGCACCCTCGCGGACCAGAACCTAAATCTGGCGTGTCTGCCAATTCCACCACAGGCGCTTATGTTAATTGAAAGTTGAAAATGGATAATTGAAAATGATTGTTTGGTTGAGGTTCCCATTTCCAATTATCCATTATATATCAAATGAAATTTAAAATCAAGTTATTGTTTTTGATCTGTATTGCTGACTACGTGTACATCCAGCTGATTGTAGGGGATGGCGATCTTGTTTTGATCAAGGGTGTTCTTGATGCCTTCCATCAACGCGTAGTATACCGTCCAGTAATCCTTGTACTCGCAGTAGCAGCGGACGGAGAATTCCAACGCGCTGTCACCGAATTTCTCGAGCCTGACGGTTTTCGGATAACTCTCGTCATCCAGCACATGGTCGGTGTCCTCGATTACCTCTGCTAAGATCTTCTGTACCTGTTTGATGTCCGCGTCATAGGGGACGGGTACGGTGATGTTGACGCGGATCTGCGGATGGGTGGTGTAGTTGTTCACCTCGGCGTTGGAGATGACCGAGTTCGGGATGATGACGTTGGTACCGCCGTAGGTGCGGATGTTGGTGTGCATGACGTCGATCTTCTGCACAAAGCCGGAATACTTCGCGAATTCGATGAAATCACCCGTGACAAAGGGCTTGGTGAACAGGATCACGATGCCGCTGGCGATATCGTTGAGTCGATCCTTGAGCGCTAAAGCTACCGCCGCGGCAGCCGCCGAGAAGAACGCGACGATTCCCGTGATGGAGATATGCAGCGCCGACATTGCCGCCAAGAGGGTAAAGGCGTAGATCAGCAGTCGGACGCACCGCGTGATGAAGGCAATCAGCGAAGGGTCGACCTTTTTGCGCTGCATTGCTTTGCGTGTGAGAGATACCGCGATCAGCGAGATGATGATGCCGATCACGGCGATGACCAAAGCGCCTCCGAGATCGGGAAGATAGTTTATGATGCTTGAGGTGAAACGGTTCCACATTTCTTTGATGGATTCCATGAACGCAGCTCCTTTCAACAATCGTTGCCGCTAAGAGTGAGATTGTCGCGTCGGAACGATGTTCCTCCCGGCGATGACAATCTGAAACGCGCCCTGCGGCAATTTCAACGGATTGATTACTCGACATTATTCTATCGAAAAAGATTGACAAAAGCAAGTGGATAGATGTAAACTTTTAATAAAGTCATTGCGAGGTTTCACCCGGGGTCCCCGAAAAGCCCTGCTTTTTGGGGAGAGGAGGAGCCGCCACACGAGCACGAGAGGAGTCACGCTTGACTGCTCTCAGCGAGTACGGCGAGTGACGACGACGTGGCAATCTCAACCGAATAAAACAGGAGGCGGTAATATGAAAGCATTGATCACCGGCGCTTCATCGGGAATCGGCCGTGATATGGCGCGTTATCTGGCGCAGATGGGCTGGGATCTGATCCTGGTCGCGCGGCGTGAGGACAGGATCAAGGAGCTGAAAAAGGAGCTCAAAAACGTCGAGGTGCGCTGTATCGTGACGGACGTCGGCAGAAAGGAAGATTGTTACGCGCTGTATGAAACGGTGAAGGATGAGACGATCGATATGCTCATCAATAACGCGGGCTTCGGACTGGCGGGTGAATTCGTCAAGACCGATCTCGACACCGAGCTGAATATGATCGACGTCAATGTGACCGCCGTGCATATTTTGACAAAGCTGTTTTTGCGGAAGTTTGCCAAGCGCGACAGCGGTATCATCCTGAATGTCGCGTCATCCGCGGGCTTTATGCCGGGACCGTTACTCTCGACCTATTACGCGACAAAGAACTATGTCCTGCGCCTGTCCGAGGCGATCTATGAGGAGCTCAGGCAAAAGGGCAGTCATGTGCATATCTCCGTGCTTTGTCCGGGTCCCGTGATGGACGGTATCTCGTCCGAAATGTGCGCGCGTACCGCGATCGACGGCGCGTTGAAGGGCAAGCTGGTCATCATCCCCGGCGGCATGATGAAGGTGGGATTATTCTTCCGTCGCTTCGCGCCCGAAAAATTCCTGTTAAAGCTGGCTTACGGCTTCCAGAAGAGGAAAAACGAAAAATAATCAGGAATTAGGAATGAGGAATTAGGAATTAAGGGAGGGCTTTGCCCTCACCCTTTTGTAGTTGATAATTGAAAGAGTAAAATGGCAAAATGACGGAGGGCTCCGCTCCATCTGAAAAAAACAGCGCTCATGACTCTATAATAAAGTCATGAGCGCTCCTTTTATTGCAAAGTTGTGTGTTAGTTGTATTAAAAATCAGGTGTGGACGGAGTCCACCATTCATTCCTAATTCCCAATTTCTAATTCCTCATTAATAGACCGTCATCAGCGGGTTGAGGGTGCTGCGCTGGGATTCGGCTTCTTCGATGAATTCCGTTGCCTTGAAGCAGCCTGCTACGACGCAGTCGGACGGATCCGGCGCAATGTGTACGGTGATGCCGGTCTCTTTTTCGAGGCGCTGTTTCATGCCGTCGAGCTGAGCGAGTCCGCCGGTGAGCATGATGCCGTCCATCTGGATATCACCGAGCAGCTCGGGCGGGGTGTCCTCGAGCACGTCGATGATCGCGTTGATGATGATGGTGGTGATGTCGGCAATCGCCTCCTGCATTTCCGCGGCGTTGACCTCCTTCGCGCGGGGGAGTCCGCGCAGGGAATCTCTGCCCTTCAAGCGGAAGGTCTTATTCTCGTCCGCCTCGGCTACGCAGCCGATCGCTTCTTTACAGGAGCGCGCCATCGCCTTGCCGATGATCAGCCCATGCTTGCGGCGCACGTATTTGATGATCTCTTCATCCATTCGGTTTCCCGCGGTCTTGATGGTCTTGCTGACCGACATACCGCCCAGCGACATGACCGCGATATCGACCGTGCCCGCGCCCATGTCGACGATCATCACGCCGTGGGGCGACATGATATCTCTGCCGCTGCCGAACGCCGCCGCC
>ONUI01000182.1 GCA_900320995.1 uncultured Eubacteriales bacterium | reverse complement strand
GTGCGGGATGCGGTACGAGGGCACCATGCGGCAGGCGAGCCGCAATAATCAGGGTGTGTGCGATACCGTCATGCGCGCGATCCTCAGAGATGAATACAACACTTGATCGACCGAAGGGAGAAACCTCAACTCCTGACTTCTCACTCCTGACTCCTCACTTTCATCCGTTCTCCGCCACCCGTATCGCGATGGCGGTGATGTCGTCGTCGTGATCGTTGCGCCTGCGCTTTTGCGCTTCGTTGACGATCCTCGCGGCGAGCTGCTCGGCAGAACCGTCGCGCCAGCTCAGGATCAGCTTTTCGATCCACTCGGGCGAGCCGATCATCACGCCGTCCGACACCATCACGATCCAGTCATCCTTTGTCAACAGTACGTCCTCCTTGCTGAATCGGGCTTCGTTCAGGATCCCGAGCGGCAGGGAGGGCATTTCTTTTTGCAGCAGCTTGCCGTTTTTCTTTACATAAGTGGTACAGGCGCCCGCTTTCATCAGCCTGACCCTGCCGGTAAAGCAGTTGAAATCGATCAGATCCATCGTCGCGAGCGACTCCTCCTCACTCTTGATCATCAGCGAGGAATTCGTCACCGCCAAGGCGCAGTCATAGCTCAACCCCGCCTTGCAGAGCTTGGACATGATGCTGACCGCCATATTCGCGTCCACCGCCGCTCTGCCGCCGCAGCCCATGCCGTCAGAGATCAGCGCCACGGTACTGCCCATGCCGCCGCGGAAGTAGTTCAGACAGTCGCCGCACAGCTCGCCGTTGTCGCACACATGCTGCGCCGAGCCGATCTCCAGATCATACAGCGGCATCTCGCACATCACGACGCGCGCACGATCGCCCTCAAAGCTCAGCTCGGGATCCTCAAAATACCGTCCGCAGGCGCGGTTGACGACCCGCAGTAAGAGCGTCTTGGACAGCGCGGTCTTTTTGCCGACGACGATCTCGATCTCTACGATCATGCCACTGACCTCACCCGTACGGCAGGAGCAATCCGCCACCGTCAGCCCCTCCGCCGACAACGCCTCGATCACCCGCTCGGCACGCGCCTCATCATAGCCCTCCACCGCCGCGAACTCCAGCGACAGGTCGTGCAAAATGTCGCTCAGTCCCGCGAACTGACCCGCCACTACACTGCGCACGGCGGTGATCCGATGGCGCGCCGCCTCCACTGACTGGTACTCGCGGTAACTGCGGTTGACGCTGTGCGCCAGCTCCGGGGACTTGCAGCAGCGCTTGGTGAAGTGATCCTCGATATCCTTCTCCTTGACAAAGGGAAGTCATCCATCGTCTGCGCGCGCTCCTTTTCCCAGCAGTAGGCGCGCAGTCCGCAGCTCTTGCAGGTATAGTCGGCGGCACGCTCATAGATCCTGTCCGCGTTCGGCTCATAGAGCTTTGCGAGCCTGTCCGACACCGCGTTGACGCAGGAGCTGACGTTCTCGAGCGCCTTGGAGCAGTGCTCCAGTCGCATGGTCACATTGCGGCGGATCGCCTCCTCTGACGTCCGCGCGCCGTCATCGGCAAACACCGTCGAGAGGAAGTTGCCAGCGTCCTTCGGGATCAGCAGGAAGAGTCCCGACGCGACCGCGCTTTCGATCAGAACCGACAGCACCATCGCCCGATCGGGTGAGGTGAACGCGAACATCGTGTCGCAGATGATCGCGGCGAAGATTACCGCCGCCTTCCCCATGGGAGCGAGCAGTCCGCCGATCAGCCCCGACAGCGAGTACCCCGCCGCCAAAAACAGGAGCTTCGCGTCCGACAGCGCGAACACCGCGCCCGTCGCGATCCCCGCGATACTGCCGCCCTTGACCATTCCGTAGCGCGCGAATAACAGCACCAACAGCACGGCGAGGATCCGACCGACCGACACCGTGCCGATCATCACCCGCGACAGCGACAACAGCAGGATACAACCGCTCATCGACAGACAGCTCAGCTCCTGCTGAGAGAATCCGGACAGCGCCCTTTTGGATGTGAACAACTGCGCGGTACGGCTCATGAAGTACGCGCCCGCCGCCGCGATCAGCCCCTCGATCACACACTCGACCGCCTCGGTCATCTCGCTCTTTGCCGAAAAGGTCAGCGCGATCCCGGTCGCGAAGATCGGGAGAAAGGCGACCACCGGCGCGAAGAAGCGGCTGTCGGAGAGCTTTTTGATCTCACCCAGCACCCAGCGGATCGCCCCGATGGATACCACCACCGCGATGTACCGAAACGACGATACGGGCGACGCGAATAGGTAGCTCAGCGCCGCGCCCAGCATCCCCGCGGGCATATAGGTGAACGGCAGTGCCGCCACCACCGACGCACCGAACGGCGACAGCTCCCCCAGGGTCGCGCCGCGTGACACGACGCCTCCCATCAAAAAGCAGGAGATATGGATGACCGCCTCCCGCGCGACATTCCGCGCCGAGAGCTCCTTCCCGCGGGCGCTTCTGCCCCGAACAGCTTGTACAACAGACATTGAATCATTCCTTTTCTTGAATAGTTACCGGTTATCAAAAGCCTTCCCCTTTAGTAACCGCCGACTAAATCGACGTAACAATAACAGTGTCATTGCGAAGCCAGAAGCCTCCCGTCAGGGAGGTGCCGTGAAACGGCAGGCTGTGGCAATCCCCTTGTCATTAATGGCTTGAATAGTGAGCGTCTGCCCTATCAGGGGGATTCCCACGTTGAGGTGTTGTCCAAATTTATAATTTGGTATACAACACCCATGCAAGGCTCTCCCAAGAAGCGGAGCCAAGTGCGAACGCTGATTGGCTGAGAGCTACTGCCGGAGCTTTGCTCCTCCTCGGAATGACAACGAATACGAAAACGGCATTAATCAACATTTACCCGAGGGGAAGGCTTTTTCGTTCACCATTCACTTTGATCTTATCCTAAGTATAGCGGAAATGTCTGCGCGCGTTTGTCGGGGTGTGGATGGATTTTTCGGTAATGTTTTCACGGATTATCGTAAGACAAAACGGAAATCATCCCATCCTACGGAAGATTGGCGCAGGATACGGAACACTGGCGCAAGGCTGAGAAACACAGAAGAAATATGCGCATATATGAAAAAGACTCCTTCGAAATGAAGGAGCCTTTTGTCTTTTACTGGTTTTTATTGAAAAATAGTATTATTTATTTGTTGTCGAAGATATCATCGTCGATCAGGGTCAAAGCGGTCGGAATACCGTTCTCGTATTCGATCCGATAGCAGAATACCGCGAATTTGCCGTTCGCCCCATTATATCCAGACGCCCAAATATACGTTCCGTCAGAACTAATATCCCTGATGATATCATAAACAGAGCTGTCCCTTTTCAGCTTGAACTTCTCATTATCGCTGACGCGTACCGCGAGAATATCCTGTCCGTCATCCGTATCCTTGAGGGTAAAGAAGAACTGCTCGTTACCCGGTACAGACGGAACATTGACCACATGATTTGAGCCGTCGGGAGATACGATCACATATCCGTTCAGGTCTTTGCCGAAGTTGTTGCCGCCGCGTCCGACGGTAAACACCAGACTGACGCCCACCGTCCGCACATCATACGGCTCCACATAGCCGTTGTAGAGGGGTTTGCCGTTTTCGGTCAGGCGGTAGGCGTAGTCATACCACTCCTTGCCCTCTTGATAAACCAGCTCCAGTGTTCTGTCGCCGACGGTATAGGTCACCGTATCGGCATAGACAGTGTTCATGCTTCTCTGCTCTTCACGCTCGTCGATAAACCCCGGATCATCAAGTGGATAATTCGACTCATAATACGGATCATCCTGCTCCATCACGACCGTCTTGCACTCACCCGTGATACCGTCAATAATGAGCACTTCATCATGCGTTATCACATCTGACCTGTTGTAAGTCACACGCACCGCGATATCGTTCGCGCCTGCGGGATATAAAGAGGGATATTGCGGCTTGCTCTCATAATGATAGAGCTTTTCGCTTTTTGTTTCACCGTTCTTGATGCGATAGATCCAATCGCCCTTGGAGTAGTAGAAGCCGTAGTCATTCGCCGTTATGGAATACCGCGTGCTTTTCCATCGGTCAAAGACTCCACCCTTGAGCAAGCGAACCGCTCCTTCCTCGGGTGTATAACGGAAAACATCTCCATCTCTTGTTTGATGAAAATAGTATCCTCCTGCGACAAGCCCCTCCGCTGAAAAGCCTCCGCCCCTCGATCCGAGACCGCCGCCGAACAGCACAGCGAACTGTACCACGACGCCCACGAGCAGGAGCATACACGCGGCAACCAAGCCGCGCTTCCACCTCCGCCCGCGGCGTACGCGTTTAATACGGCTGTCGATCTCCTGCAAATACTCATCCTTGACCTCGCCGATCACATCGAGCAAGAGTTCGTTCCTCTTCACAGCAATCCCTCCTCTTTGAGAGAGTCGCGCAGGCTGTCACGGGTACGCTTGAGGGTCATCTTGACCTTGCTCTGCGAGTAGCCGAGCTTCTTTGCAATCACGGCGACAGGGTGCAGATGCCAGTACCGCATCAAAAAGATCATGCGCTGATCGCTCGACAGGCTCGCCAAGAACACATGTATGCTCCGTATGAGCTCCCTGCGCTCGGCTTCGCTCTCAGCCGTCTGTGTATCGGCGACGACCTCTGACAGCTCGTCCAGCGCCAGTTCCATTTCACCGCCGTGTCGCTTTTCAGCGTGCAGATAGCGGTAGCGCTTGAGCGAAAGATTGCGCGTGATCCTGCCCAGATAGGTGCGCAGGACAACGGGCTTGTGCGGCGGAATAGAATTCCACGCACCGACATAGGTATCGCTCACACTCTCCTCCGCGTCCTGTAGGGAAGCGAGGATATTGAGGGCGATCGTATACAGATAGTGTTCATATTTTTCTTTGCTGAGCGTGATGGCACGCTCATCTCGTGCCCAGTACAGCGCAAC
>ONUI01000183.1 GCA_900320995.1 uncultured Eubacteriales bacterium | reverse complement strand
TCGGGCGAGCTGTTCGCTATCGATCTCTCGGTGCGATAATTGATAAAGATACCGTTTACGTCGTCGGACTTCGCGCCGGTGTTGCAGTTAGCGGGCGTTATCTGGCCGAACACGCTTGTGCATTCATAGCCGTTTGGCGTGCTTGTGTCGCCGTAGACGATATCGAAAACATTACCGTTTGCGTCCGCGCGGATCGGGCTGCCGGATCTTTCATCCTTAGAGGTGTACATGCACAGCCAGCCGTTTTGCGCCTGATAGGCGTTCAGGTCGGCGATCCTGCCTTGGTTGTCCTTGACCGCCTCATAGGTCAGGTTGATATTATTACCGTCGTCGATCTTTGTATCGACCGCAAAATCAGCCATCTCGGTGTATTCCTTCGGCTTGCTTTTCAAGATCGCGTCGATGATCAGTGATACGATAAAGAAAATAAAGGTTATCGCCAGTATTACCAGGGAAAAGATACCCGTCCAGCTGCTGACCATCGCCGAAATGGCAATCGACTTGGTAGCGATGGCAGTAACAGTGGCGGAAACAACGGTTGACGCTGTTTTGACGATCAGTCCGGCTAAGCCATAATTTCCGGCAATCCAGGTCAGCACAAAGAGAGCGGAGCTGCCGACATTGATCCATTTGAGAACGTCGTTCACAACCTTTTTCGCGTCGTTCCACTTATCCATGTCTGTCTTTTGGCCGACCAGCTGCTGCGCGGCGTTAAGACGGATAGCGTCAGAGGTGAACGCGACCTTTTTGTCAGCCAGCTCGGGATTGGTATTGATCCATACGGAAAAAGAATTTTCGCCCATCTTTTCCTTGAGCTTCGCCTTAGCGCGGTTGAGGATCTTTTCAGCCTCGGGATTCGCCTTGTTCTCACCCAGACAGCCGATCAGCGGCAGCAATCCTACCAAGCCGATCATTCTTCTCTGCGCGGGCGTCATCTGCTCCATCACGGGATAGAGCCTTCGTAGGTCTACCTGATCGCTTGTCTTTTTGCCGATATCAACAAGGAATTCGCCGAGCGGTCTGCCCTGGTAAGCTTCATATTCATTGAGGAAATTATAAGCGTTGACATACGTCATGGCGCGATCCTCTTCGGTCGGCTCATCGGAGCCCTCCACCGCCTCGTCCATATCGAGCTTCTCCACCTTGTCGACATACTCGCCTTCATCATAGGCAGACTGAGCGTTTTCAAAATCAGTCGCGAACTTCTGGAGCTGCTTGAAAAACGCATTGGCGTCGTCGCCGTACTCCTTATCGTAGCTCGAAAGCTCATCCTGAGAGGTCTTTTTACTTTCGAGTACCTTCCAAAGGGCGCTGTCGCTGACCTTGTCAGCCCATGAGATATCTTTTTCCTTGCCTGTTTTTTTATCTTTGCCCTTCTCGAGCGGCGTTAAACCGGAGGCAAGGAAGTTGGAGATAGCGGTTAAGGCGCCTGAGCTGGCGCGGGTGATGATCTTGGTAAAGAAGTTATCGTCCGCCTTGTCCTGCACGATGTAATCGCCCAGCCCGATATTATTCTCCTCGGGGATGCTGAACAGGTTGAGTCCTTTATAGGCTTCCTGTGCCTTAGGGCTGCCGTCCTCGTAATTGACCATGAATTCGTTCGCGGCGTCGTACAGGGCTTCTCCCGCGCCCGCGTTATCCTTCTCGAGCTTCTCGTTCGCTTCGGCGTAGTTCTTGATCTGATAACCGCCGTTCATGTGGAGCAGCTTGATATCATAGATCGCTTCATCCTTATCTTCAGTGAGCTTGTAGCCCATTACGACCGCGTCCTTGCCCGTGCCGGCGTTGAGGTCCTTCTTCGCGCAGGTATAACCGTCGCTTTCACAGAGCTTGATTGCCTCGGCCTCGGTCTTAGCCTGAAAGGTTTTGACCTCAGAGATATAATACACCTTTTCTGCCGCGTATGCTTTTCCGAGCATTTGGACTGGGTATTCTGACGCAAAACATACGACCAGGATAATGGCGATCGTTTTGAGAGTAAAGAAAATGGTATTGCGCAGGTTACGCTCCTTTGTTCTGATCATTTTCTTCACCGCCTTCCTTCGCTTTGTTCTTTTTCTTCTGTCGGACGATCAGCACGATCGCTCCGATGATACCGGCGGCGCCGATGATCGACACCGCGTAGAATCCGTTGCTGAAAACGGAGCCGCTTGTTATCATTTGCGCGTCTACCGTTCTCGATTCACGGGTGGTGAGCTTGCCCATATCCGCCTTAAAATACTGCTGTTGATAGGAGCTGACCCATTCTGAGACCTGCACGCTGCTGCTGCCTGTCGTGCCAAAGTGGATCTCTGAGCCCTTATACAGTCCGGCGTCGATGATGCGCGCCTTTCCGAGCGTCTGATCCTGCAGCGCGAGATTGGCTGCACCGTCATTCTTGTTGCTGGAATTGTCCATGATCCTTGTCAGACCCATGACCGTGATATTATATCGGCCGTCAACATAAACGCCGCCGCCTTCTTCGCCTGCTTTGTTGCTGACGATCTCACAGCTCGAAAGCGCCGTGTTGTCATCGTTGACAAAGATCGCGCCGCCCTGTCGGTTGGCGGAATTACTGCGGAACACGCATTTGTGGAACACCATCGCCTGGTTGTAATCGGGATTGTCGTTGATAAAGACCGCGCCGCCGTCCTGATCCGCGTGATTCGCCGCAAAAATACAGTTTTGGGCTTTGATGACCGTCGCCTGATATTTTGCCAGATCGTGCGCCGTATAAATCACGCCACCCTTTTCGCGCGCATAGTTGCCGGAAAAGACTACGTTATCCAGATTGATGACGCCGCGGTTCGAATAGATCGCGCCGCCGTCATCCTCGCTGTAGCAGTCGTCAATCTTCGCGTTTGAGACGCTGACGGTACCCTTGACCATATAGATGGCGCCGCCGCAGCAGTTGTCATTGCTCTCCATGGTTTTGCAGCCGTAGATCCTGCCGCCGGTCATGGTGAATTTGGTATCCATGGAGGAACCGTCCAGATAGACGGCACCGCCGTCCTCATCGGTTCTGCAATCGTAGATGGTGCCGCCCTGCAGGCGGAATTCGCCCTTCTCTTCGATATGTATGCCGCCGCCGGTGTTGGAGCTTGCGCCGCCGGTGATGACGCCGCCCCTGACACCTTTATAGCCGACGCCCTTGGGGTTGCTGTCACGCACGGTAAAGACGGCGTTCTCTTCTACCCTAAATACGTAGCCGTTCCTCTTCATTTCATGATTTCTGTTGCGGTGAACATAATGACCGTTGAGGTCAAGCGTGATATGCATGGAAGCGCCCACCGTCAGCTCTGTGTCCTCGATCCAATCGGAGCCGAGCGTGATGACGACCTCCTTCGCGTGGTCCGCGGTTTGGATCGCCTTTGACCACGCCTCCGCCGGCGAGCCGCATTCGGTGACAGTCGGCTCTATCTGCTGTCTGCTCCTTTCCTTCTTTCTTCTTCTTTTTAGCGTATATGACGGCTGTCGCTATGGACACAAGCAGTATGGCTGCTCCGACATAGATCAAGGCTGTTCCGTCGGAGAAGATCGAGGCGGTAGTCGCCGCGGAGTTATCAGGCTTCCAGATCGCGTACAGGATGACCGTATCGCCCTTTTTGCTTGTAAGGTTGACCACGCTCGCGTCCTTTGCATACATCTTGCCCATACCGTCCTGCTGTGTGTTCCAGCCGACAAAGGTGTAGTTCTTGCGTATAAGATTAGTTTTCGGCAATTGGAACTCTTGGTCGTAGTGGAGCGTTTTAGAGGTTACGGTTCCTTTTACGTCATAGCTCTTTTGTACCTTGCCGGTTTTCTCGATCACCTTATTGCTGCCGTTCTTGTCAAATTTCAGAAAATAGTTGTTTGGCAGAAGCATCGCGGTAAGGGTAACGGAATCGTTGATAAAGGTAAAGTCGTATTTGTTGGTATACTTGTCTTTATTCGCTTCATCATCGGATACATCTTTGATGATTCCGTGACCGTTCATATCAAAATCATCGATATAATAGCCGGCGGGAGCCTTTATGTTCTCAAAGCTCACCGTTGTGTTCGCGTGAGATGACGTCTCATATACTTCTTCTCCGTCCACAATGACGGTCAGATGCAAAAGGAATACGAACTTGACGTTGATCGCCTTGGTGATG
>ONUI01000126.1 GCA_900320995.1 uncultured Eubacteriales bacterium | reverse complement strand
CAGGCGGTTCCAGCCGATGTGCGGGATCTTGAGATCCTTGTCGATCACCTCGGCGATCGGGCGCACGTTGCCGCGTATCAGCCCGAGTCCCTCATGCTCTCCGTACTCATAGCTCTTGTCAAACAACAGCTGCATACCGAGGCAAATGCCCATCAGCGGCTTGCCCGCGGCAGTTTCACGCTTGATGACGTCCGCCATACCGGAGGAACGCAGCTTCTGAGCCGCGTCCTCAAACGCGCCGACGCCCGGCAGGATCAGGCGATCCGCCTGAGAAATGACAGCTTCATCCGAGGTAACAACTGCTTCTTCTCCTATCGCGGCGAAGGATGATTGCAGGGAGAAGAGGGCTTCTTCTCCTATCGCGGCGAAGGATGATTGCAGGGAGAAGAGGTTGCCGACGCCGTAGTCGATGATCGCGATCATCACAGCACCCCCTTGGTGGACGGGATCTCGTCGCGGAAGTTTTCATCGATCACAACAGCCTGCTTCATCGTCCTGCCGAACGACTTGAACGTGCCCTCGATGATGTGATGACTGTTTTTGCCCTCGAGCTGTTTAAGGTGCAGGGTGAGGTTCGCGTTGCGGACAAAGCCGAGGAAGAATTCCTCCGTCAGCTCCGTATCAAATGTCCCGACCTTCTGGGTGGGGATATGCAGATCATAATTGAGATAGCTCCTGCCGGAGATATCCACGGCGGACAGGATGAGCGTTTCATCCATCGGCAGGATGAAGCTGCCGTAACGGACGATGCCGCGCTTGTCGCCCAATGCCTGTTCAAACACCTGACCCAGCGCGATACCGATATCCTCCACGCTGTGGTGGTCGTCGACCTCGGTGTCGCCGTTGCAGGTCAGATCCAGATCAAAGCGGCCGTGCTTCGCGAACAGGGTCAGCATATGGTCGAGGAATCCGACGCCGCTGTGTATCTCGCTTTTGCCCGTGCCGTCGAGATTCAGGGTGAGGCGAATATCCGTTTCTTTGGTAGTGCGTGTGATCTGAGCGGTTCTCATGCGGTTTCCTCCATGATCTCTCTGATGGTTTTGAGCAGGATATCGATCTGCTCCTTGGTGCCGACGGTGATGCGGTTATAGTCCTTGATGCGCTCCTTGGTGAAGTGGCGGATCAGCACACCGCGTTCCTTAAGCGCGGCATACAACCTGCCGCCGTCAAGCTCGGGGTGCTTGGCAAAGACAAAATTCGCCGTCGACGGTGTATGCACAAAACCCAGCTTTTCCAGCTCGGCGGTGAGATAAGCGCGGTTCTCGGCGATGGTAGCGCAATTCTTCTTTGCGTATTCATCGTCGAGAATCGTGCCCACGCCTGCCGCCTGGGTCATACTGTTGACATTGTAGGGGTTGGTGGAATATTTGATGGTGTTCAGATCCTGTATCAGTGAGCGGTTGCCCATCGCCATACCCAGTCTGCCGCCCGCAAGCGACCGCGACTTGGAAAAGGTCTGGGTGACCAGCAGGTTGTCATAGGTATGGATCAGGCCGACGGCGCTGTCCGTGCCAAAATCGACATACGCTTCATCCACAATCACCACATTGTCGGGATTGGATGTGAGGATCCTTTCGATCTCCGACAGGCTCAGCGGGATGCCCGTGGGCGCGTTGGGATTGGCGATAAAGACGGTCTTGTTGATGCCGCAGTAGTCGTCCACGTTGATGGTGAAATCCTCGTTCAGCGGGATCTCGGTATAGGGCACGTGATTGAGCGCCGCGAACACCGGATAAAAGCCGTAGGTGATATCGGGAAAGGCGGCGGGATGATCGTCGTCGCAGAACGCCATGAACGCGAAGTTCAGCGCGTCATCCGAGCCGTTGGTGAAGAGCACCTCATCCTTCTCAAGCCCGTAGAGCTTGCAGAATTCGCGCGTGAGCACGGTACAGTCGGGGTCGCAGTAGAGCTGTAACCGCTCTGCCGCCTGTGCCGCGTATTCGAGCGCTTTTTCGGACGGCGGGAAGGGGCTTTCGTTGGTATTGAGCTTGACATACTGCATATCCTTGGGCTGTTCACCCGGGGTATATGCCTCTAAATGATTGTATTTCTGACTGAAAAATCGGCTCATGCCTCATCCTCCGGACGGGTTCGGATCACCGCGGACTTGGCGTGACCGGTAAGCCCCTCTTTTCTCGCGAAAAAGGCGACGTCCTCGGCAACACGCTTCAAGGCGTCGGCGGTGTAGTAGGTATACTGGGTCTTTTTGACAAAATCATCAACGCTCAGGGGGCTGGAGAACTTCGCCGTGCCGGAAGTGGGCAGGGTGTGGTTGGGACCCGCGAAGTAGTCGCCGAGCGCCTCGGGACAGTTGCGTCCCATGAAGATGGAGCCCGCGTGGCGGATCTTATCCAGCCAGTCGAAGGGGTTGTCCACACACAGCTCGAGATGCTCGGGCGCGATCTCATTGGCGATGTCGACGACGACGTTGAGGTTATCGGCGACAATGATCTTGCCGTTATTGTCGATGGACGCGCGCGCGATCTCGGCGCGGTCGAGCAGGGGGATCTGCTTTTCGAGCTCTTCACTGACCGCCTGCGCCAAGCTCATGCTGTCGGTGACCAGTACAGCGGAGGCGTTCTTATCGTGCTCCGCCTGACTGAGCAGATCAGCCGCGACATAGCGGGGGTTGGATTTTTCATCCGCGACGACCAGGATCTCGCTCGGACCCGCGATCATATCGATGGAGACCGTGCCGAAAACCTGCTTCTTCGCCTCGGCGACAAAGGCGTTGCCGGGGCCGACGATCTTGTCCACCTTGGGAACGCTCTCGGTACCGTAGGCGAGCGCGGCGATCGCCTGTGCGCCGCCGACCTTGAAGATCCTGTCGATGCCCGCGACGGAAGCCGCCGCCAAAATGGCGGGATTCACCTTGCCGTCGGCAGAGGGCGGTGTGACCATCACGACCTCTTTGACGCCCGCGATCTTGGCGGGGATCGCGTCCATCAGCACGGTGGAGGGATATGCCGCCGTACCGCCGGGCACATACAGACCCGCGCGGTCGACGGGGATGATCTTCTGCCCCGTGACGATGCCGTCCTCATCATTGATGATGAAGCTCTGACGCTTTTGCGCCTCATGGAACCTGCGGATATTCTTCGCGGCACGCTCGAGGATGTCGATGAAACGCGGCTCGACGATGGAGCGGGCTTCTTCGATCTCTTCCTTTGTCACCTGCAGGGCAGTCAGCTGTGCCTTGTCAAAGCGCGCGGTGTAGTCGAACAGCGCCTTGTCGCCGTTCGCTCTGACGGTCTTGATGATATCGGAAACGACGTCCTCCACGGACGAGGTCGGCTCAAACCGCGAAAAGATCTCGTCATAGGACAGTTCGTTGTAGTTTAGTATTTTGATCATGATTAGTCCTCCGTTCAAGGCCCCCTTTCCTAAGGGGGCTGCCGCGTCAGCGGCTGGGGGTTGCCACCGAGAAAATCGTTTACAGCAACCCTCCGGCACTTGACACGCGTGTCCGTGCCACCTCCCTTAGGAAAGGGAGGCTATTTGTTCTTTCAGTTCATGCGCGATCTTGGTGATATTATCGCCCTTGAACTTATAACTGCTCTTGTTCGCGATCAGGCGCGCGGAGATCGGCACGATGTTCTCGACCACCTCGAGGTTATTCTCCCTGAGGGTGGTGCCGGTCTCGACGATATCGACGATAACGTCCGTCAGCCCTAAGATGGGCGCGATCTCGATGGAACCGTTGAGATGGACGATGTCGATATCTCTGCCCTTCTGCGCGTAGTGATCCGCGGCGATCTTCGAGAACTTGGTCGCCACACGCAGGGTACGGCGCCTGTCATCTTCAAAGCCCTTGGGCGCGGCGACCGCCATGCGGCACTTGCCGAACCCGAGATCGAGCAGCTCATAGACCTCCGGCTCATATTCGAGCAAAATATCCTTGCCCGCAACGCCGATATCCGCGGCGCCGCGCTCGACGTAGATCGCCACATCGCTGGGCTTGACCCAGAAATAGCGCACACCCGCCTCGGGGTTCTCAAAAATCAGCTTGCGGTTATTTTCCTTGATGGACGGACAGGGGAAGCCCGCCGCCTCGAACATCGCGTAGACCTTTTCGCCGAGTCTGCCCTTGGGCAGCGCGACGTTCAGCATAGAATCCACAGGAACATCGACCGCGGTCGTCTCGTCCACACGCTCGAGCTTATCGAGATAGACGGCAAAGCCGACCGCCTTGGCACTGCGCTTCATGCGGCGCAGGAGCTTATCGTATCTGCCGCCCGAAAGCACGCTGTCGGGCACGCCGCTCAAAAATCCCTTGAAAATCACGCCGTTATAATAACTGCGATCTCCCACGACCGAAAAATCGATCTGAATCCTGGAGAGCAGCGGCGTATCCCGGAACACGGACAGCGCTTCGCTGAGTTCTTCATACGCGTCACGGCAATCGAGAGATTCGCACAGGTCGCTCAGCTTCGAGAGCACCCTGTCGGGAGCGCCGCACATCGTCAGCAGCGCGATCAGGCTGTCGGCGGATTTGGTATCGATGCCGTTGTCCTCACAGATAGACAGAATGCCGTGGGCGTTCTTTTCGCTCACGCACTTGACCAGCTCATCCTGCAGACGCTTGCTGTCGGTGACTTGTTCCGCCGCGGCGTTGAGGATGTCGAGGTCGGACACATCGAGAACAAAGTTCCTGCCGATCAGCTCAAGGCTCTTCGCGGCGAGCATCAAGCTCTCGCCGACAAGGACGTTGTCGACGTCGCCGATGCACTCCACGCCCGCCTGCATGATCTCCTTATACCCGTCCGCGCCCTTACTGACGCGGTACACATTCTCGTTATAATAGAGCTTGCGGGTCGCGTCATCGGTATGGTTTTTGATGATGGAGAGGGTCACATCGGGCTTGAGCGCTTTGAGCTTGCCGCTAAGGTCGGTGAAGGTGATGACGCGGTCGGACACCAAGAAGTCCATATTGCGGCTGTAGAGGTCATAATCCTCGAATTTGCTCATGCGATAAGGCTGGTAGCCATTTTGACTGTACAATTCTCTGAGCGAGAAGTTCAGGCGTTCGGCGTAGCTGAGTACGCTGTCGTTGATATTCATTCTTCTCCCTCCTTCATTCGGTCGATCACGGAGCGATAACCGCCCGCGCCGTAGTTGAGGCAACGGCTCACGCGGCTGATGGTGGCGGTGGATACGCCGATCTGCTCGCTGATCTTCTGGTAGCTGACGCCCTCATCGATCAGGAAGGCGGTATCGAGCCGCTGGCACATATCGCGCAGCTCGGTGATCGTGCAGAGATCTTCAAAAAAGTTGTAACATTCGTCGGTATCTTTCAGGCTCA
>ONUI01000114.1 GCA_900320995.1 uncultured Eubacteriales bacterium | reverse complement strand
TAAGGTCATCGCTCTTCCCGCTCGCGACGACATCGACTATCCCGTTGAGGAACATCTCATCGTCGAGTTGTACTCCAAGTAATTTGTACGCCGGTCGGATCATTCCGACATCGCGCTCATGTATGTTTTCGCAGTCATTGCGAAGCCCTGACACGCTTGTCAGGGCTGTGGCAATCCCACAAAGAGGAGCAGAGCTCTTCATTCATAACGGTATCTGCTGCCGGGGGATTACCACGTCGGGTCTGCGACCCTCCTCGTAATGACCGATCAGTATGTGAGCTTCACGGCAGGAAATCCTGTCCGTGCCGTATAAAAATTTAAGGAGGAATTCGCTAATGATAGAGATAGAAAAGCCCAGAATTGATACAGAAGAATTATCTTCGGACGGTAAGTACGGCAGATTTGTGGTGGAGCCCTTAGAGCGAGGCTTCGGCAACACGCTGGGCAACTCTCTGCGCCGCGTACTGCTCTCGTCACTCGAGGGCGTAGCCGTCACATCGATCAAGATAGACGGAGTTCTTCACGAGTTCTCTACCATCCCCGGCGTCAAGGAAGACGTCACCGAGATCGTTCTGAACATGAAGAGCTTGGTAGCTAAACTCCATTCTAACGGTCCCAAGATCGTTGAGATCTCGGCGGAGGGTCCCTGCGAGGTCACTGCCGAGAGCATCAAGTGCGACAGCGAGGTTGAGATCCTCAACCCCGAGCTGCACATCGCGTCCCTTGCCGACGGCGCGGTTCTGAACATGGAGATCACGCTGGACAAGGGCAGAGGCTATGTGCCCGCCGAGAAGAACAAGCTGATCTCAGGCAACGAGATCATCGGCGTGCTCCCCATCGACTCTATCTACACCCCTGTCCTCAAGGTGAACTATACGGTGGACAACACCCGTGTCGGTCAGATCACCGACTATGACAAGCTCACCCTGAGCGTTTGGACTAACGGCGTTATCAACGCGCAGGAGGCTGTATCGCTGGCGGCTAAGGTCCTTACCGAACACCTCAATCTCTTTGTCAACCTCTCCGACAGAGGCTACAACACCGAGATCATGGTGGAAAAGGACGATAAGGGCAAGGAGAAGGTGCTCGAGATGACCATCGAAGAGCTCGACCTCTCCGTTCGTTCGTTCAACTGCTTGAAGAGAGCCGGTATCAACACCGTAGAAGACCTCATCAGTAAGTCCGAGGAGGACATGATGAAGGTGCGCAACCTCGGCAGAAAGTCGCTCGAGGAAGTTGTCTTCAAGCTCGATACGCTGGGCTTCAGCCTGCGTAAAGAGGATGAGTAATTCATACTATCCATGGTGAGAAACGGCGCACGCGCCCACTCTCAACCGATAACTTTATAGAATATCTGTAAAGAAATGACCCGAAAGGAGTGAATAATAATGCCGGGTACCAGAAAACTGGGCAGAGCTACCGACGCGCGTCTTGCGATGCTGAGAGCTCTCGTCACCTTCCTGCTCGAAAACGGCAAGATCGAGACCACCCTCTCCCGCGCTAAGGAAACCGCTTCCATGGCGGAGAAGATGATCACGATCGCGAAGAAGGACACCCTCGCGAACAAAAGACAGGTCATGGCGTTCGTCACTAAGGAGGACGTCGCGACCAAGCTGTTCAAGGAGATCGCGCCTAAGTATGCGGACCGCAACGGCGGTTACACCCGCATCACCAAGATCGGCCCCCGTCGCGGCGACGCTGCCGAGATGGCGATCATCGAGCTGGTTTAAGATTTCAGTTGTCATTGCAAAGCCCGACATTTGTGTCGGGGCTGCGGCAATCTCAACCGATAAAACAATAGATTATGCCTCACCTTCGGGTGGGGCATATTTTTTTTGAGATAATGCAGTAAGGTCTGATCTGCGATGGGGGACCCCCAAAAGCCCCGCTTTTGGGGAGAGGAGGAACCTCCACATGAGCACGAGAGCGGGCATTTGACCGCTCTCAGCGAATACGGAGCGTGACGACGAGATGAGGCTTTTCTTTTTAGTGAGGAGTTAGGAGTTAGGAGTTAGGAGTTGAAGGACGATGAAACGGTGGGCGGATTTGTAGGGGAGCGGCTTGCTGCTCCCGCGACAGGGGTGTTGGACAAGATGTAATGTCGGGTAAGGAGATGTGCGTCTTGTAGGGGTCGGCGCCTCGACGATCCTTTGCCTTGCCGCTTTATCTCTCTATGTGAATGGGATCGTTTCCGACCGAAGTACGTGACAGCAGCATGAATAAAGACGCGCGCGTCTTTTTCTATTCCACTGTGACGTGTAGCAAAAAGCCTTCTCCTCGCCGGAAGCGGCTTCTTCTGCGAAGACAGCTGACCCTTTTGTCTGCCTTCTTCTGCGAAGACAGCTGACCCTTTTGTCTGCTTTGCAGACATTTCCCCTATCAGGGGAATCTCCCCTTGTCCTTCGGACATTCCCCCAACGGGGGCGCCCCGAGGGGAAGGCTTTTTGATCCAGAAGAACCTTACAGTATCGCAAGAAAAAGCGACACGTCGCCCCCCGAGGGGAAGGCTTTTTGACTTCGTTGTAAGTTACAGTATCGCAAGAAAAAGGCACGCGTGCCCTGTTTACAAAATGTACTTTATTTTTTGTCGATATGTGGTATAATAGATAGTATAGTGGAGTAATATGTAGTAATTTGGGGAGTGTTACGATACCCCAACGATTGAGGAGGAAGAGTATGCTGATCTATGATATCACGCGCGAGGTGTTTTCCGCGCCGGTCTATCCGGGCGATCCGAAACCCGCCAAGCGCTTTATAAGATCGATCGGAGACGATTCGACCTATAACCTGTCCACCGTGGAGCTGTGTACCCATAACGGTACCCATATCGACGCGCCGCTGCATTTTGACGAGGAGGGCGCGGATATCGGCTCGATGAAGCCGTCGTGCTTCTACGGCAAGTGTACGGTCGTCACCATCGACGGCGTCCTGACGGGCGAGGATATGGAGCGCCTGCTGCCGCACTGCAACAAGCGGCTGATCCTCCACGGTTCGGGCAAAGCCTATCTGAGCGTTTCGGCGGCGAGAGTGATCGCCGACAGCAAGTTGAGATTAGTGGGCACCGACGCGATGTCCATCGCACCGCCCTTTGACGAGATGATGCCGCACCTCGAGCTGGCGCGAGCCGGGATCGCGGTGCTGGAAGGGCTGTTCCTCGAGGGCGTCGAGGACGGCGAATACACCCTGTCCGCCCTGCCGCTGAAAATGCAGGGCTTGGAAGCGTCCCCCTGCCGCGCGATCCTGATGCGCGAGCCGAAAGGATACTGATTTGGTGAATGGTGAATGACTAATGGTGAATGGTTTCGGGAAAATCCTTACGGATTTTTTGATTCCTATTATCATTGAGATGAAGCGTTTCCGCTTTTTTTATAAATGGGTGAGGGCATAGCCCTCCATCAACCATTCACCATTCACTATTCACCATTCACCAAAAAAGAGGTTACCATGAAAAAGCTATGTTCTGTACTACTGATTTTCATTTTAATATTGAGCCTATGTGTCTGCCTTTCGGGCTGTGATCAGCCGAAGGTCGCTGTCAGCTCCGTGCTGGCGATCGACGAGAGCTTTCGCGGCACCCGCACCGTGACCGCGGTCTATCCCGTATCCGCCGATATCGACGCGGTGAAGGATAAGATCCTCGCGGATGATCCCACCGCCGATATCCCCGGCGCGTCGTTCAGCTACAGCGGCGTCAAGGAGGACGGCTATTACTTTGAGCTTGTGATGAAGTTCACCGGCAAAGCCGAGTATGAGAAGATCGTCGGCTCCCTGATCGGTCGCGGCAGCGCGGTGTTCCTGTCGCGCAAGAACACCAAGCTCACACAGGGCACGCGCATGGCGGAGGATTTTGACGTCAGCGAGCTGATCGCGTGGATGGTCAGCGATACCGCCGCCGCCGAACAGACCAAGAATCTGGTGTTCGATTACAGCGCCAACACCGTGAAGATCGGCTCCGACAGCTATGATACCAAGTCTACCGTTGCCATCAACGACTGCACCGGCAGCGCGATCAACAGCATTTCGATCAAGACGATGAACCATAAATCGGGCAGCTATGACCGCACCTTCGCGTTTAATCTGCCCAACGCTGTTTACACGAAGGATAAAGACGCGATCGAGGCGTATTTCCTCGCCGATACCCTGCCCGACGCAAAGTACGCGGGCTGGTCGGCGGAGGGCTCCGATATGGTCTATACCGTCATTTATGAGGATATGACCGTCGCCAAGATGAACGATGTGACCGCCAAGCTCCTCGATACCGACAGCGTCGCGATTTCCTACGGCGACATCGACAACGCCTCCACGCCGCTGTCCGAGGGTCTGACCTATGAGGAGAAGCTCGATTCCTTCTCCTTCATCGGCGAGAACGACGGTTTCCCGACGATCCGCTACTCCTACTCACTGCCGCTGAACACCACCTACGGCGAAGGCTCCGTTTTTGAAAACGGCAGATGGATCAGCGCGGGCGCGTGGGAAAACGACCTGTACACCGTCGAGCTGAAAAACGGTACCGCACAGCTCAGGATCCCCGACGGCATCCAGTACCAGATCAGCGGCGTCGACTTCGCCGTTGCCAGTCTGGGTGATTCACGCTTCCGCAGGACGACCGAGTTCCTGTATGAGCCCGGCAACAGCGCCGCGGCGGATTATGCGCTGAGCTACTTTACCGCGAAGGGCGTGCGGAATGTCGCCGTGGATACGACCGACAGCAACATCGTTTGCCGTGTGAGCTTTGAGGGCACCACCGACGAGATCACCTCACAGCTGGTGAATGTCTTCGGCAGCGGCAACTTTATGGCATATGAACAGAAGAAGGGTACGTTCGATCTGAGCATCAAGACCGTGCTGACCGACTATGTCAACCTCGGCTATATGCTCAACAGTGAGAACGCCGAGCGCCCGATGCACTACTCCGTCAGCTCCGAGGGCGGCGAGAATATCGTATCGCTCTCCGTCGACGGCAGTGAAACGGCGTTCACCGACAGCAACAAGGGCACGATGGAGATCAAGGACGGCTGCGCGACCGTGCGCTATCGCGGCAACATCCCCGTGACCATGAGCATCGTCATCTATCTCTCCGCGGGTCTGGTGCTGCTGATCCTGACCGCCTTCATCGCGATCAAGCTGATCAAGCCCAAGAAGAAGCGCCTTCCCGATCCGCTCAACAATCCCGAAGCCGTCTATGCAGACGCAGATATGCCTGAGGATGCAACTGACGACGCCTCCGAGAATGATACAGAGGACGCGTCCTCAGAAGAAAAAGGCGCGCGCGCCCCGCTGGCACAGACCACGACGTTCAGTATCTTTGAGCTGAACACCCTTGTCCGCAACAAGAAATATGTCGACGAGATCAACAAGGACGTCGAACAGCGCCTGCATGAGCAGAGCCTTGAGGAACAGAAGCACGATATCCGCGCGCGTGAGCTGGAGGATATGAGCCGCAAGGTCTACGGGGCGCGCACGCCTTCTTCTGATGAAACTGCGACCGACGATATTGCGGAACCAATCGAGTTGGAGCCTACCGAAGCGCCGGAATCCGCTCGCGAAAGCGCCGACGCTCCCGCAAAGGAGAATGACGATGATGAAACTGGTCGTGTTTGATCTGGACGGCACCCTCGCCGATACGCTCGCCGATCTTGCCAACGCCGTGAACTTCGCGCTGGCGCGGCAAAGCCTGCCGACTTATCCCGTGGATGATTACCGTCATTTTGTCGGCAACGGTATAGACAATCTGATCCGCGTCACGATGGCGGACGCCTATACTCCCGAGGGCGCGGTGAGAGCGAAAGCTGACTTTCAGACATTCTACGCCGACCATTGCACGGACTGTACCGTCGCCTATGACGGCATCGAAACGTTACTCGACAGACTGGACGCGGATCATACGGCCACGGCGGTAATTTCCAACAAGCCCGATCGGTTTGTGCCCGAGATCCTCGCCAAGTTGTATCCGCGCCATACCTTCCTCAGCGCGTGGGGTCAGCGGGATGAATTCCCCCGCAAGCCCTCGCCCGAATCACTCGAGGCGCTGATCGCGCAAAACGGCTATCAAAAGAGCGATACGCTCTATGTCGGCGACAGCAACGTGGACGTCGTGTTCGCGCATAACGCCGGGGTCAAGGTCTGCGGCGTGAGCTGGGGCTTTCGCGGCGCAAAGGAGCTCAAAGAAGCCGGCGCGGATCACATCGTTAATTCCGCAGAAGAATTATACAAGCTGATCAACAGCTAACGATTAACAGCCTTCCCCTCGGGGGGAAGGTGTCGACCAGCGGGAGACGGATGAGGGGACAACTCTTCCTAATGATGTCGGACTCGGTGGGGCTGTACGTTTACCGAGAATCGAGGAAATGCCGGACACTCTTTGCTAAGATGATCTATCGGGCAAGTCAGCCCCTCATCCGACCTTTTTGACACTTTGTGTCAAAAAGCCCACCTTCCCCCCGAGGGGAAGGCTTTCTGTCCCGAAAAGAGCGGCGATGTAGGACTGAAGATATTGAAAGCATTTTGTGAACTTTAGGCTCCCTTTGGTAAAGGTGCTCCCCGTTGGGGAGACGTCGCGAAGCGACAGAGGGGGAGCCGCTTCCGGCGAGGAGGCTGTCACCGAACGGTGACTGAGGGATTGCATAAATGATCGAGCGTCAGCGAGAAACGATAAATCTGCTGATAACCATTCACCGAACCGGAGGTTCTATGAACAAACGCAATTATCAAAAGGAAATGGACGCGCTGATCGAGCGCAACGCCCGCGAGGGGCTCCGTCCGACGCTGCTGCTTCACGTTTGCTGTGCCGTATGCGCGAGCTACGTGCTGGAATACCTCTACCGCCATTTCGATATCACGATCGCCTACTACAATCCGAATATCACCGAAGAGAGCGAGTATCGTTACCGCTACAGTGAGCTGCGGCGCTATGTCGAGGAGGCGGGGCTGAGCGAGTACATCCGCTTTGCCGAGGTCGAGTACCGCCCCGAGGATTTTTTGCATGCGGTCAAGGGCAGAGAGGATGACCGCGAGGGCGGCGCGCGCTGCGCGATCTGCTTTGATCAGCGTCTGCGCTATACCGCCGCGCTGTGCAAAAACGGCGGCTACGATTATTTCGCGACCACCCTGACCATCAGCCCGCTCAAGAACGCCGAGCTGCTCAACCGAATAGGGGAGAAGCTGGCAGAGGAATACGGCGTGAACTACCTTTGCTCCGATTTCAAGAAGAAGGAGGGCTATAAGCGCTCTATCGAGCTGAGCCGTCAATATCACCTGTACCGCCAGAACTACTGCGGCTGTGTATTCTCTCAAAAAGAGGCTGAGGACAGGTCGAAAGCCATCAACTGAATAGAATAGAACAGGAACCTTTGGCATAGAGATATGTCAGAGGTTTTTTTAATGAGGAATTAGGAATTGTCATAATATAAAACATGCTTTTGCTTCGCATTTTAAAGGGGACTATCGGAAACGATCGGGACGTCATCAATGTCGTCCCCTACAGTATACATTTCCGCGCTCCTATCAATAGGTGTGGGCGGCGCCCACCATTAATTCCTCATTTCTCATTCCTCATTCCTAATTTCTAATTCAACAAGGTGCGGTGATCGGCGCGACGGTCGTATCGCTCGCGACCACCCTGCCGGAGATCATCGTGTCGCTGATGGCGGCATGGCAGGGACAGACCGACATGGCGACCGGCAACGCCGTCGGCTCCGTCACGGCTAACACCGCGCTGATCCTGTCCGTTTCCGTACTCCTGCGCCCCGAGCCCATCGATCGCGCCCGCCTGACGCCGAAGGCATTGCTGCAGCTCGCCGCCGTGCTGACCATGTGGCTGTCGGGGATATCGGGATGGCTGACTCCGTTCGGATGCGTCAGTATGCTTGCGCTGTTCGGCTGCTTTGTGTATGAGAACCTGCGCTCTGCTAAGTCGGAACGCCGCGCGGATCTCACATCGGACGTTGCCGTCAGCAGGAATACGCTCATCCGCAATCTCCTGATCTTCGTGATCGGCGCGGGTGAGATCATCATCGGCTCACGGCTGCTGGTGGACAACGGTACCGTCATCGCCCGCGATATCCTGCATATCGACGAGCGTATCGTATCGCTGACCATGGTGGCGATCGGCACCTCCCTGCCCGAGCTGGTTACCGCGATCAGCGCCGTTGTCAAGAAAAGCGGCTCCTTAGCCGTCGGCAATATCCTCGGCGCGAACACCATCGATCTGCTCCTGATCCTGCCGCTGTGCGCGCTGACGCGTGGCGGCGTATTGTCGCTGAGCCGCGGTACGCTGTGGATCGATATCCCCTTCTGCCTGCTGGTCACCCTCATCATGTTGATCCCTGCTCTTATCAAACGGCGCTTTTGCCGATGGCAGGGCGCGGCGTCACTGTCGCTGTATGTCCTCTATATGGTTTTGCTCTATGTCATCTGACCCTCATGCAAAAATTTCCCGTTATCTATTGTAATTCGATTTTATTTCTATTATAATGTACAGTAACGCAGTCGAATCGCGTTGATTCTACGGAATGAGGACATGACAATGGGCAGACCTGACGGCAAAAAACTAAAGAACCTCGGCGTCGAATATCTGGTCGGCGCGCACGTGATGGCGGAGCGTACCGACGCGATGAACATGATCACCATCGATCTTCCCGAAGCGCCGATGAGGGAATACCTGAATCGTAAGCGCAAGGAGGGCAAGCGCTATTCGCATCTTTCGCTGATCTTGGCGGCAATGGTACGTGCCTTTGCGGAGTACCCCCAGCTCAACCGCTTCGTCGTCAACAAGCGCATCTATGCCCGCAACGAGATCGCTGTCGGCATGGTCGTCTTAAAGGGCGGCAAGATCGACGGCGTAGGTACGACCAGCAAGATGAAGTTCCCGCCCGACGCCACCATCGACACGATCAACGAGATCATTTCGGAGTATATTGATGAGAACCGTCAGGAGGATGAAGTCAACGCGACCGATAAGCTCGCCGAGTTCCTGTGCTCCGCGCCGGGACTGCTGCGCGTAGCGGCGAATCTGGTCAAGTGGCTGGATAAGCACAACTGGTGCCCCAAGTCGATCATCGAGGCTTCTCCCTTCCACTGCTCCATCATCCTCACCGATCTGGCGAGCATCAAGACCAACTCTATCCATCACCATATCTACAACTTCGGCACCACCTCCATCAGCCTTGCGATGGGCAACCTGCGCGAGGTACCGGTGCGCAAGAAGGGTGAGGTCACCTTTGAGAGATGTCTGCCGCTCGGTATCGTCACGGACGACCGTATCGCCTCGGGCAATATCCTCGGTCTGGCGTTTAGAAAATTCCAGAAATATCTGATGCACCCCGAGGTGCTGGAGAATCCTCCCGAGAAGATCGTGACGGAGATTTGATCAAAACAGCCGTTTTTTGAGGCTTTATCAGGTGTTTGCACCATCAAGATTATTCGGACCGCGCTACGCGGTCTTTCTTTTTGTAGATTTGGTCATAAAATCCGCCTGTCGGATAGCAATTTTCGTTACATTTGTAAAGTTCTGCCGATTATCCTATGAGAGCACAAAAAGTTACATTTTGTAATCTTTTGCTGTGTTTTGTGTCCTGTTTATGTACGCCGCACAACATATCCGCATTTATATGCGGTTTTTAAATCCGCTTGTCGAAATCCCCGCAAAAGCATTTTTCCTGTCTGATAACAAAAGAATATTGCAAAAAATGGAAATTAGCATTGAAGAAATAAAATATTACAGAAAAGTAACAAAAGAATTAAGAAATAGTTACAAATAAAGTGAAAAGGTTACAGTATTGTTGTTGGCATTAGCTCGGCGCTTGAAATATAATGTAATTGCTTAGAATTGGCGAAAACTATATCTTTAGCAAAAATTTTTAGGAGGAAATACGAATGCTTAAGACAAGAAAACTAATCAGTTTGTTGCTTGTTGTAGCGATGATGCTATCGGTCTTTTCCGTAGCGATCGTGTCAACAGGCGCGGCTGACGCTGTCGAGAGCGCGACCATCGTCTATGATGGTCAGACGGTTAATGCCCATGTCGGCGATACGATCCGGTATCGTTATTATATGGATGTTACTCCGATCTCAACGGCGGCTGACGGTTATGTCAATGTAATTGATGCAAGGACATACTTTGATCAATCCCTTTCCATCGTTGGAACAATCGGGTATGATAACTTCCCGGCGCTCAATGATGTGGTATGGGGTGATGATACCCCCGGCGTTGTTTATTATAAAGATAACAACATTGGCAGGGGTATCAAGTGCGATGGTAAATCCGCATTGTTCGACGTTACCTTCACGATCGATCAACCCGGCACTTCAACCATCACCAGCAGTATGTACCAATTGTACAAGTTAGACAGTGAGGGCTTACCCGCTTACCAGTATTATAGAGAAGGTGAGCAGCTGACTGATGAGGCTCCCGCTTTCAGCAGCACCCTTGAGGTTACTTGTCCGCATACGGTTGAGCCCACCACAGCTCCCACCGAGGCTGAGACAGTTGCTCCGACAACTGCTCCCTCCGGTGACAAGGCGATCGTTACGATCCGCGGTCTGGACGGTGAGTCCGAGACCAAGGAGTTCAACGTAGGCGAGACCTTCACCGTATACACCACACTGAACACCTCCGCATATAACGAAGGTAAGATCGGTTCTCTGGACGGCAGACAGCTCTACACCAACGCGATCCTCGAACTGGCTGACGAGTATGATCCCGACGAGGGCGATATCGCCGATCTCGTGGAAATGTTCCCG
>ONUI01000113.1 GCA_900320995.1 uncultured Eubacteriales bacterium | reverse complement strand
CATCGTGCTCGGCGCGGGTCCGATCCGTATCGGTCAGGGCGTTGAGTTCGACTACTCTACCGTTCACGCGGTACAGACCATCCGTCGCGCGGGTTATGAAGCGATCATCATCAACAACAACCCCGAGACCGTTTCCACCGACTACACCACCGCCGACAAGCTCTACTTTGAGCCCCTCACTCCCGAGGACGTCATGGCGATCATCGACTTTGAACAGCCCGAGGGCGTTATCGCTTCACTGGGCGGTCAGACCGCGATCAACCTCGCTCAGCCCTTGATGGATCGCGGTGTGAAGATCATCGGCACCGACTGTGCCGCGATCGAAAGAGCCGAGAACCGTGATTCCTTCAACGCGATCATCAAGGAACTCGGTATTCCGCAGCCCGCGGGCAAGGCCGTTACCTCTATCGAAGAGGGCGTCAAGGCTGCCGCTGAGATCGGCTATCCCGTTTTGGTTAGACCTTCCTTTGTCCTCGGCGGTCGCGCCATGCAGATCGTTTCAAAGGAAGAAGATTTACGCCACTATCTGAAAACTGCTGTTGAAATAGATGAAGACAAGCCTGTTCTGGTAGATAAATACATCATGGGTAAAGAGGTCGAGGTCGACGCCATCTGTGACGGCGTTGATGTATTCGTACCCGGTATTATGGAGCTTGTCGAGCGTACAGGCGTTCACTCCGGCGACTCTATCTCCGTTTATCCCTCTTTCTCTATCAGCGATAAGGTCAAGGGTATCATCTTACAGTACGCTAAAAAGTTGGGCAAGGCGATCGGCATTATCGGTCTGTACAATATCCAGTTCATCGTTGACGAAAACGACAATGTTTATATCATCGAGGTCAACCCGCGTTCATCGAGAACCGTTCCGTTCCTGAGCAAATCCACAGGTTACAGCCTCGCGGATATCGCGACCGAGGTCATGGAGCAGGGCATCTTCCAACTCTATCCCGAAGAGAAGAAGCGTTACTACGTCAAAGTCCCGGTATTCTCGTTCCAGAAGATCAAGGGTCTGGACGCTTATCTCTCTCCCGAAATGAAGTCGACCGGTGAAGCTATCGGTTATGATAAAAAGCTGTCGCGTGCCATGTATAAGGCGCTCGTCGCGGCAGGCACCAAGGTGCAGAACTACGGCACCGTCATCGTGACCCTTGCCGATGAGGATAAGGAAGAGGCTGTTCCGCTGGTACGCCGCTTCTACAACCTCGGCTTCAACATCGAGGCGACCGATCTGACCGCCAAGGTCATGCGTGAGAACGGCATCAAGACCCGCAAGCTGGGTAAGATCAGCGAGGGCAGCACCGAGATCCTCGACGCGATCCGCGCCGGCTACGTCAGTTATGTCATCAACACGCGTGCTATCATGTCGGGCGTTCACTATGAGGACGGCACCGCCATCCGTCAGACTGCTGTCGAGAACGGCGTGACCATCTTCACATCATTAGATACCGTCCGCGTATTATTAGATGTATTAGAGGAAACCACGCTGACGATCTCGACGATCGACGCCTGACGCGCGCGTCAGAGTAAATCCGGTGTAAACAGTGAAGTGATAAATAATAGAAAGCGTCGGGCAAAGGTGGTTTGTGCCATCTTTGCCCGACGCTGATATATTCGACTAATATGTCATCTTTATCTCGCAGCACATAAGAATACGTTCGTTATCCGATCGCGTCCTTCATGGATTTCACATATTCTCCTACGTATTCGGACGCGCTTTTGCCGTGCTTTTCGAGCAACTTGATGATCGCGGAGCCGACGATCGCGCCGTCGGAGAGATCCGCCATCTTCTTCGCTTGTTCAGGCGTAGAAATGCCGAACCCGATCGCGCAGGGAACATCCGTATTCTCCCGGATGACCTTGATAATGGACGCGAGATCGGTTTTGATCTCACTGCGCATACCCGTCACGCCTAAGCTGGACACAACATAGATGAAGCCCTCCGCTTCCTTGGCGATCATCGCGATACGATTTTCGGAGGTGGGCGCGATCAAAGAGATCAGATCAACATCGTATTGTTTGCATAACGGCAAAAACTCGTCCTTCTCCTCAAACGGCAGATCGGGCAGGATCAGTCCGTCGATCCCGATCTCGTGACAGGTCGAGATAAATCTTTCGGCGCCGTAGGAGAATACGACGTTCGAGTAGGTCATGAACACCATCGGCACGCTGACGTCCCGGCGCAGCTCCTTGACGAGTGAAAAGACCTTGTCGGTCGTGACGCCGCCGGAAAGAGCTCTGAGATTTGCCCCTTGGATCACGGGCCCTTCCGCGGTAGGATCGGAGAAGGGGATACCCAGCTCGATCAGGTCGGCACCGTTTTCGACCGCGGAACGTACGACCGCTGCCGTCGTTTCCAAATCGGGATCGCCGCAGGTGATGAAGGCGATGAAGGCTTTTCCGTTAGTAAAAGCTTTGCGGATATTACTCATAGATATCCTCCCCTCTGTAGCGCGCGATAGCGGCGCAGTCCTTATCTCCTCTGCCGGAGATCGTGATCACAATGATCTTGTCCCGATCCATCGTCGGCGCGAGCTTTATCGCGTGCGCAACGGCATGCGCCGATTCGATCGCGGGAATGATCCCCTCTGTTTTCGCGAGGTATTCAAAGGCGCATACCGCCTCTTCGTCGGTGATCGGCACATACTCCGCTCTGCCGATATCATGCAGATGAGCGTGCTCGGGTCCTACGCCGGGATAATCCAATCCGGCTGAGATCGAATAGACGGGGGCGATCTGACCATATTCATCCTGACAGAAATAGGATTTCATGCCGTGGAAGATACCGAGCTTGCCGGTGGCGATGGTTGCGGCTGTCTCAAAGGTATCGACGCCTCTGCCTGCCGCTTCACAGCCGATCAAACGAACCGTTTCATCACCGATGAAATGATAAAAGCTGCCGATCGCGTTGGAGCCGCCGCCGACGCACGCGATCACGGCGTCGGGCAGTCTGCCTTCCTTTTGCATCATTTGTTCCTTGATCTCCCTGGAGATGACCGCCTGAAAATCGCGGACGATAGTCGGGAACGGATGCGGTCCCATCACCGAGCCGAGGCAGTAGTGGGTGTCGCTGATGCGTGACGTCCACTCGCGCATGGCTTCGGATACCGCGTCCTTGAGGGTCGCGGTGCCGCTTTTGACAGGGATGACCTGAGCGCCTAAAAGCCGCATACGGTAGACGTTCAGCGCCTGTCGGATCGTATCCTCTTCGCCCATAAAAACCACACACTCCATCCCCATCAGGGCGGCGGCTGTCGCGGTGGCAACGCCGTGCTGACCGGCTCCCGTCTCGGCGATCAGGCGTGTCTTACCCATCTTTTTCGCAAGAAGCGCCTGTCCGAGAACGTTGTTGATCTTATGCGCGCCGGTATGGTTCAGATCCTCGCGCTTGAGATAGATCTTCGCACCGCCGAGATCGTTCGTCATCTTCTGTGCAAAATAGAGCCTTGACGGTCTGACGGCGTATTCGTTGAACAACTCCCCGAGTTCTCTGTTGAATTCGGGGTCGTTTTTATAGTGATCGTACGCTTGTTCCAGCTCGATCACGGCGTTCATCAGCGTTTCGGGGATATACTGACCGCCGTGGATGCCGAAGCGTCCGTTTGGATTTGTCATGATTGTTTTTCCTTTCTGACGGCGGCGATAAATGCCGCCGCTTTTTCTTCGTCTTTGCATCCGTCCGTTTCGATGCCTGAGCTGACGTCCACCGCGTATGGATGTAAAAGCCTGACCGCATTGCCGACATTATCGGGGGACAGTCCTCCCGCGAGAAAATACGGTCTTTTGACGTCCCGCAATACCGACCAATCGAATACTATGCCTGTTCCCGCGCCGGAGTCCAGCAGGATATGATCGGCGGTACAGGCTTCCGCTTTGGCGAGATCATGATAAGTTTTGATCTGGAACGCCTTGATGATCGGCTGATCGGTACACTGTCTTAACCTTTGTATATAGGCTTCATCCTCGCCGCCGTGAAGCTGAGCGATATCAATGATACCGCTGTTCAAAAGCGCGGCGACCGTATCGGGCGCTTCATCGATAAACACGCCGACCGCCCGGATATCGGGCGACAGCAGTTCTTTTAACCGAGCCGCTTGTTGCGGATCGATATACCGCTTGCTTTTCGGCGCGAACACAAAGCCGATATATTCCGGCATTAATTCGTTCGCCGTTAGGATATCGCACGGACGGGATAGCCCGCACAGCTTGATCTTTGTCATAGCATACTCCGTAATTCAGCGAGCTTCGCCTTTTTGTCGGGCGCCTTCATCAGCGCTTCGCCGATCAGTACCGCGTCCGCCCCGAACTCACGCAGGCGCTTGACGTCCTCAGCGTCTTTGACGCCGCTTTCGGAGACGAAAAGGATATCCTGCGGGATCAGCTCTCTGAGCCTTGCGCTGTTATCGGTATCGACCGAAAAATCCTTCAGATTGCGGTTGTTGACGCCGATGATCCGTGCGCCGGAGCGGATTGCCGTGTTGACCTCCCTCTCATCATGCGCCTCTACCAGCGCCGACAGTCCGAGTTCGTCACAGACAGCGATGTATTCTTTGATCTGCGTTTCGCTCAAGATGGAGCAGATCAGCAGCACCGCGGACGCACCGAGGAGCTTCGCCTCATAGATCATGTATTCGTCAACGGTAAAATCCTTGCGCAGGCAGGGGATCGAAACAGTGTTCGCGATCTCTCTGAGATATTCATCACTGCCCAAAAACCACTTCGGCTCGGTCAGCACGGAAATGCAGTCCGCACCCGCCGCCTCATAGTCCTTCGCGATCCGCGCATACGGAAAATCCGGCGCAATCAAGCCCTTGGAGGGAGAAGCCTTTTTACATTCGCAGATAAAGGAGATCCCCGGCTTTTTCAGCGCGGTTTCAAAAGCGAAAGCTCCCCTCGGCAGATTCTCCGCCTGTCGGCGAACGGCGGATAAAGGCGTCGCTTTTTTTGCTTCACATACCCGTTCCTTCGCGTGTTCCGCGAGACGGTCGAGGATCGTCATGCTTCCACCTCGGGGCGGTTGCTGACCTCGATCAGCTTGTCGAGCGTCGCGAGCGCCTTGCCGGAGTCGATGATCTGAGCGGCAAGATCAATGCCGTCCTTCATGCTGTCCGCTTTGCCGCCGATGTACAGCGCCGCGCCGGCGTTCATCAGCACGGCGTTGCGCTTATGGCCTTTTTCTCCGTTCAGGATCGCAAGGGTGATCTGCGCGTTTTCTTCGGGTGTACCGCCTCTCAGATCTTCCTTAGTACAGCGCTCAAAGCCGAACTTTTCGGGAGTGATCACCGAGGATTTGAACCAGCCGTCCTTGATCTCGCAGATCGTGGTCGGCGCGCTCAAGGAGATCTCGTCCAGCTTTTCCTGACCGTACACGACCATACCGCGGCGGATGCCAAGGTTGACGAGCACCTGTGCCAGCGGTTCCACCAGATAGTCGTCGTACACGCCTAAGAGCTGCATGGTCGGCGAGCCGGGATTGGTGAGTGGTCCGAGAATATTGAAGACGGTCCTGAAGCCCAGCTCCCTGCGGATTCCGCCGACATATTTCATCGAGGTATGATATTTTTGCGCGAAGAAAAAGCACATACCGACCTCGTTCAATAACTCGACACATCTTGCGGGGCTTTGGTTGATATTCACGCCGAGCGCCTCCAGACAATCCGCCGTACCGCATAGGGAAGACGCGGCGCGGTTGCCGTGCTTCGCTACCTTCATACCGCCTGCCGCCGCGACGATAGCTGTGGTGGTGGAGATGTTGAAGCTGTGGGCGTTGTCGCCGCCCGTACCGACGACCTCAAAGAGTTCCATGCCGGTATCGACCTTGGTAGCGTGGTCGCGCATCGCCGCGGCACAGCCCGCGATCTCATCTGTCGTTTCCGCTCTGGCGCTTTTCGTGGACAGCGCCGCCAAAAAAGCGGCGTTTTGGGTTGGTGACGTTTCTCCGCTCATGATCTCGTTCATGACGGCATATGCCTCGTCATAGGTGAGATCTTCCTTACTGACTATTTTTTCGATTGCTTCTTTGATCATCATAAACCTTCCTTTGTATCTGAATGACGGCTGTATCAGCCGACTAAAAAGTTTTTCAATATGGTTTTTCCGTCCGGCGTCAAAATGGATTCGGGGTGGAACTGGACGCCGTATACGGGATAGATCTTGTGCTGAACCGCCATGACCTCTCCGTCCTTTGTCGTCGCGGTAACGCGCAGACAGTCGGGGATGGTGTCGGGATCGGCGGCAAGCGAATGGTAGCGCGCAACGAGGGAGTTCTCGGGACAGCGGCTGAACAGCGGACAGGCGGCGTCGAAATGAACCTCGCTCTGCTTGCCGTGCATGAGCTGCTTGGCATAGGTGATCGTCGCGCCGTACACGGCACAGATCGCCTGATGACCGAGACATACGCCGAGGATCGG
>ONUI01000111.1 GCA_900320995.1 uncultured Eubacteriales bacterium | reverse complement strand
AGATACGGGATATTGTGTCCCGCGTTGGAGTAGGTCAGGATACCGGTGGACGGATCGTAGATCACCACAAAGGTCGTGATGAACAGTCCGCCGGGATTACGCTGAGTAAGCGTATTATTGTATGTTTCCAAAATCTCGGAAGGCAGATGTCCCCCGATCGCGTTCTGATGCAGCAGGGTGATCGCGCGCGCCATAAAGAGCGACGCGGAGATTCCCTTGCCGGAGACATCGGCAACGGCGACAAAGATCCTGCCGTCATCCAGCACGCTGTAGTCATAATAATCGCCGCCGACGTCCTTGGCGGGTTTGATATACGCGTTGATCGCGTAACGGTCGCTGTGCAGGTGACCGGGCAGGAGCAGTCCCATCTGGATCTCACGCGCGATATTCAGCTCCGCCTCCTGCATATGCCGCTCACGGTTCAGCTCCTGGATATCGTCGATGTAGGTGTTGATCTCATCGGTCATCGTGTTGAAGGAACGGGACATCTGCACGAACTCACTGCTGCCCTTTTCCTCCAGCTTGTTGATCTCCTTCTTGCGGTCGGTAACAAAGCGGCTCATACGGTCACTGATCAGGCGGAGCGGCTTGGTGACCTTGAAATACAGCAGGATCGCGAACGCGCCTGTGATCACCAGCGTGACCGACAAGGTCAGGACCACGATCTGGATGAATCGTTTTTCAAATCGGGCGTTGACCCGTTGGACGGAGATCTCCGAACCGACGATCAAGGGCTTTTTATACTGAACGAATTGCCCTGTATCCACGTCCACATAACGCGTACACGGCATATAACAGATCAGGGCGTCATCGAACTGAGTCACCTCGTGCAGGATCACGCCGTCGGTGTTGCCGTTGTAGGCTTCGATCTCAGCGTCATTGAGCGTGCCGGATACGGTCACACCTCTTGATCGGGTCTGCTTTGCCAACTCGGACGCGTCATTGCCGAACGCAATCTCCAGATAGGTCTCGGAGCGGGTATCGATATTCGGCTCGACCACGTAAATATAGGTGACATTGAACAGATCGCAGATATTGTCAAACAGCGGGTCGACGATCTCCGAATCGGTTTTGTTATCATAGACGTTATACGTTTCACAGTAATGCACGGTTGCCTTTGCGGAGCCGCGCAGCTGATCCTCAAAGATCTTCAGATTGTTCTCATAAGAGATCTTATAGGTCAGCATCAGCACAACGCCGTCGAGGATCAGGATGATCAGCAGCATCAAAAGACTGATTCGCGCAAATAGCGAGAACGTCTTTTTTCCCTTAGGCATTTTATTCGATTTTTGATTGTTATCGGAGGATGATGGATCTTTCTTCATACGCTCACCTGTTGACGGTAACGACCGTAACGTTATAGTCCAGCACACGGTTATATTCGATGGAGGACGTCAGCGAACGCACCAGCTTGAGACCGGTCACCTCGCGTCCGCTGTCATCCACGTATTCGGTGGGATTAAAGATAGCGCCGTTATCCCTGAGACGGAATACAACGTTCTGATCCGATACCTTGACAAAGATATCGACGCTGTCCGTCTGTCCCTTGGCGGCATAGGTCGCGCTGTTGACGCACAGCTCCTCGACCGCTACGCCGATATTATGGGCGAGGTTCTGTTCCACACCGTTTTCCTCACAGAAGGAGACCGCTTGATGCGCGGCGCCGGTGGCCTCTTCCACATCATTGCGGATGGAGAAGTCAAGCGTTTTGCCCTCTTCCCCTTCGATCAGGAGGTAGTTGTCCTTATGCTTGACGTTCTTGTAGATCACCACGATCACCATCGTGATCAGGATAGTCGCCAGCTTTGAGAACGGGAACGAAGCCCACAGCCAGTAGATGTCGATCTTGGAGAAAATGTACATCAGCGGCACGATCGTCGCGAAGCCGTCAAGCACGACGAGGATGTTCGCCAGCCATTTCTGCTTGGTTGCCTGATAGAACGAGCGCATGACGTAAATCACCGCGAGGATCGGGATATTGATGGACATGATGCGGAAGGTCACCGCGAACACCTCGGTCAGCGCCGGATCGGTGAGTCCGTACAGCGCCGCCAGCGGCAGCGGAAACAGCTCGGAGATGATCAGGATCACGACCGACATGCCCAGCGTCATCCACATTCCGTAGCGCAGCGCGAGCCTTTGACCCTTCAAGTCTCGCTCGCCGTACAGCGCGCCGAGGATCGGGAGCATGGTCATCGTCGCGCCCTCGACAAAGATAAAGCACAGGCTGTTCAGCGAGAAGGATACGGACGCGATCTGGGTACCGGCGGTACCGGTCGCGGAGAGGATGATCGCGTTGGTGAAGAACAATCTGAGGAAGTTGCACACATAAATCAAGGCGGACGGCATACCTGTGCTCAGGATCTTGCCCATCATCTTGAGATGACCCATCGCCTTGCGCGTAAAGCGCACAGTGCGCTCCTTGCTCTTGAAATAGCCGATCACAAGAACGGAGCCGAGGGTATAGCCCGTTACGGTCGCCCAGCCCGCGCCCGCGATCCCCCATCCGAACACCGCCATAAACAGCCAGTCGCAGAAGAGGTTGATCACGTTGGACACGATCGGCAGGGCGGTCGCCAGCTTCTTCATGCCGTCGGTACGCGCAAAGGCGGCGGTGTGGTTATTCAGCGCCGTCAGCGGTGTGAGTACCCATAAGGGCACCAGATACGCGGCGATCAGTCCCTCGAGCTCGGGCTTATGCTGTCCGAGCAGTCCCGCGGTCGGAGTGATCAGCAGGAGCCCGACAACGGCGATCACCGCACCGGACAGGATCCCTGCCCAGAACGAGAGGGTGAACACGATATCCGCTTTTTCATTCTCACGCTTTCCCTTGTACATGATCGCCAGCGTGTTGCCGCCGAAGGTGAACATCGCGATCGGGATGTTCTTGAGGAAGCTGATCGAATAGGTCAGGTTGATGGCGGACAGCTCGAGCGTGCCGAGGATCTGACCGACCAAAATCCCGTCAACGATGCTCGACAGGTACATCGAGGCTGTCATCGCCAGCGTGGACACCAACAGATTGCGGTAGGTTTTATTGATCAATTTACCGGATCGTTTCATAGATTTCTCCATATTTCATCCGCGTCATACGACACAGATGAGTATTTGCCTTCCCCTCGGGGGTGCCTTAGCTTGTCGAAAAAGCACATCAAGCGGAAGCAGAGCGATTGATACCGCCCCCCTCTGACGAGGGGGTTGTTTCAGTTTGAATTTTCACCGAAAGGGAGCCTTATTTATCTTGTCAGGTTATCGCTGTCAAAGAAGCGGAAGCCCATCAGGACGTTGATAAAGTCGTTGACATAGCGCTCGTTGCTGGCGTTCCAGAAGAAGCCCATACGCGCCAAAATCTGGGTCGTGTAGTGGGATTCAAACGGCAGGGCGACGACCTTTTTGCCGTGAGCGGTGTTCATGTAGGCGGTCATACTCGACAGGATCGCCGCCTTGTCGGGATCCTTCTGCGCCTCATTCAGCGCGTCGGCAAACTCCTCGTACTCGACGAAGCGGATCGGAATACCCGCGTCGTTCATCCTGCGGATGATATCGCCCAAGGGGAGCGTATGGTTGTTGACCGCGTTGAACACGGTGCAGTCCTTCGGGGTCTTGGCGAGCTTTAAGAAGGCGTTGCAGGAGGTGTCGATCGGTCCCATGCAGACCTGATTCTCGATCATCTGGTACGGGAAGCAGCCGAGCAGCTCATAGGAGCGCAGTCTGCCCATAAAGTTGTTGGTCAGGAAGTTGATCTGGAACTCGCCGTCGGATTCACGCGCCGCGAGCGTACCGACGCGGATGACCTTGCCGTCCAGTTCGTTTTCGGCGACTGCCTCGAGCACCATCCTCTCGCCCATGAGCTTGGAGGAGGTATACTTATTGTCGAGCGTCTGTCCGTAGTAGAAGCTCTGTTCATCCAGCGAGCGGCGGCTCAGCTTGGTGACGTCCTCGGTCGTACCGGCAACGGATACGGTGGAGAAATGAACCAGTCGCGCGTCGAGCTTCTCACACAGCTTGATGCAGTTGATGACGCCGCCGACGTTGATATCCTCGATATCGGTGCCGTTAGAGAAATGCTTGACGTTCGCGGCACAGTTGAAGACGGTTTGGATGGATTCGCCCTCGAGCGGCGCGAAATACTTGTAGTCGGTCACATCGCCCTCGACCACGCGTACACGCGACGCAAAAACGTCCTCAAAGCGCGTGCCGAAGTAGTAGAACAGCATATTGTGCATACGCTCGGCGGCGGAATGGAACTTGCCCTTTCTGAGCATACAGTAGACGTAACCGTCCTCGGTATCGAGGTATTCCGCGACGAGATGAGCGCCCATAAAGCCGGTCGCGCCCGTGATGAGGACGTTGCCGAGATCATACTGGTCTCCGGTGCGGAAGGATTCTATATTATTCTTTAAAAGAAGATTATCGATCTTGTCATAATCATAATCATCAAAGTTGAAGGTGCCGTTATCCGTCGCGACGTCGCCGTCCTTGAACAGCTCGGCAAGCGCTCTGGGAGTGGTATACTTGAACACGTCGCCGTAGGTGATCGGGAAGCCGTTTTCGGATGCGTCCAGCACGACCGCGGTGACCACCAGCGAGGTGCCGCCGATCTCAAAGAAGTCGTCTGTCGCGCCGACCTTATCAAGGTTGAGCGCCTTCTTAAAGGATTCGCAGAAGAACTCCTCGGTCTTGTTGGCAGGCGCCACAAATTCGCCCATCGATACGGGCACCGGCTCGGGCAGACGGCGGATATCCGTCTTGCCGTTGGCGGTCATCGGCATCTCAACCATCTGCAAATAGGCGGTCGGCACCATGTAATGGGTCAGGTGCTTTTTCAGCTCGTCGCGCAGCGCGTCGATATCGATCTGCTCGTCAGCGGTGAAGTAGGCGCACAGGTTATCCTGACCGTTGAGCTTACGGATGACGACGGCGACCTTCTTGATGTGCGGCTGTACCGCGATCAGGCCCTCGATCTCGCCCAGCTCGATGCGCAGTCCGCGCAGCTTGACCTGATTATCCAGTCTGCCGAGGATGATGACGTTGAAGTCCTCGTCGTACTTCGCGTAGTCGCCCGAACGGTACATACGCTGTCCGTGATATTCGACGAACGCCTGAGCGGTTTTCTCGGGCAGATTGCGGTAGCCCTCGGCAACGCCCACGCCGCCGATATACAGCTCGCCGATCACGCCGTAGGGCGCCATATCGCCGAACTTGTCCACGATGTACTCGGTGTAGTTGGTCAGCGGTCTGCCGATGTTGATCGCCTTGGCGTCATTGAGCACCGCGGCGTTGGAGGATACGGTGATCTCGGTGGGACCGTAGGTGTTGACGATCAGCGCGTCGGGAGCGGCGGCTTTCAGGCTGTCACGCAGGGACATCGGATAGGCTTCACCGCCCGACATGATCATCTTACAGTCGGCGAGGCGCTATCTGGAGGGAGTGGCGTTGATACAATCGACATGGTGCTTCGCCATCAAATCGGCAAGCGCGCGCGGATCGTTCATCTCATCCTCCGCGGCAAAGATCAGGGTCTTGCCGTTGCACAGCGCGGCGGTATGCTCCTTAAAGGACATATCGAAGGATACGGTCGTCACGGAGAGGTAGCTGGACACACGCTCTTTGACGTTGTACATGATGGTGTTGCCCTTGTGCGGGGTGAGGTAGTTGCAGATACCCTTGTGGCGGAGCATAACGCCCTTGGGTTTTCCGGTCGAGCCGGAGGTGTAGATCATATAGCTCAGCTCATCGCCGGTCATCGGCAGATCGGGATTCTCTGCGGGATCGCCCGCTAAGATATCCGCAACGTCGATCGCCTTCTCGGCGGGGTAATCCGCGAGCCTGTCGGCGGTGGTGATGATGTAGCTCGCCTCGGAGTCGGTGATGATATGATTGATACGGTCGGCGGGATACTGCGGATCGCAGGGGATGAACGCCGCGCCGGCCTTGTTCACGCCGAACAGACAGCTGAAATAACAGCTCTGTCGGGGCAGGAGCAGCGCTACGCTGTCGCCGACCTTGACGCCGCGCTTGATCAGATTCGCGGCGACGGTATTGGCTTTGTCGTTGAGTTCCTTGTATGTCAGCGTCGCGTCCTGCGCG
>ONUI01000141.1 GCA_900320995.1 uncultured Eubacteriales bacterium | reverse complement strand
CGCCGTACTCGTCAAAGATATCCTCCGCGCGGTACCAGTCATAATACAGCGTTTCCGAAGCATCCGCCTGATCCGGAGCGGTAATATGGGCATAGGAGTTGCTTTCGCCCTCAAACGGCGGCTGATATTCACATCCGAAGCGTTGCAGCTCACTGTCACGCCAGCCGGGGATCCATCCTTTATCAGGCTCAAACGCAAAGCTGACATAGATATCATCGTTCTTGTCCATATAGATCGTATCGCCGTCATAATACCGTCTTTCCGATCCGCGCACCAGCGCAAAGCTCTCGGGCTCAGGAAGGATATCAAAATCAACATAGCTCGTGCCGAAGTATTTGCCCGGATCGGTCGGCATTCCATCGAGCGGATCGGTCTCGGGATAGAGCGGATAGAGCTTTGGATCGTATATGGGATCATTGAAATCGGGCTGTTCGCCGCGTTCAAAATAAGTGAGCTCATAATACTGCGGGTCAACGTCCTCGTTCGCGATCCCGTGGATCACGGGCGCGTGCATCTCATTCGCGGGGATCGCAAAGTAATCGTGCCACGACCATGTACACTGTCCCCTGTACTCCTCGCCGAAGTCGGCGTTCGCGCCGAACCAGTTGAAGCTGTATTTATGCCACAGCAGGAATTCGCGCCATTCCGTCTGTCCGGTATAGCCGCTGTTATCCTTCGCAACAGCATACGCCGCAAAGCCGCCGAAGCCGCTCTGCATATAGTCGTCATTCACCGTCAGACTGAACGGAGCGGAAGTCGGAATAAAGACATCCTCATCCTTTTCTTCATCCCAGTATGTCATACCGAACACGAGATCATACGCGCCCTTCGGTACTTCCCGACCTTCTTTATCGACGACCGTGATCTTCAAATCATCGACGTTCAAGGTATCGTCCTTGTTCTCGATCGGAAAAACCTTCCAGCCTTCTCCGTCATAGAGCAGCTCGCAGCCGGACAGGTCGACAGTCGTATCGGCGAACGCCGACATCGGCAACAAACCGACCGCCAGTGTGAGAACCAAAATCAGTGAAACAACTATCCTTTTCATCATAAACTCCTTTCAAGCGCAGGAATGGTGGATATTCAAAAGGGTATTTGCCAAAGGGATTCTTGCACAGTTCCATTATAGGGTACCTGTCGGGTTTTATCAAGCAGAAACGGAATATATTGCAGGGTCATACTATACAAAAAATCTGAGATTTCTTTATGCAAAGCGCACAAAGAAATCCCCGAGCCTAAGCACGGGGATGAAAAAACGATTTACAGTTTGATCTTATTATACTCGTCACCGAGGTGATCGGCGACCTCTTTGAGGTGACCGGTACGCTTGTTCTTCAGCGCGTAATGCTGTACAAGACCGTAACCGGGATACTCGTTGCCCTCTACGATAACGGGACCGTTCTCCGAGAACGCGATATCCCAGCCGATGTAGCGGCACTGCGGAATACGCTTATGCGCGCCAACGCACATATCAAAGGCTTCCTGCACGCCGTGGATGTAGACGTCCTTGAACTTCACGCCCGTCAGCGGATGGGTATCATAGACCTGACCGTAGTCGTCGACAACATTACTGTCGATCTTGCCGTCGGCGCCGAGGCTGAAATACAGGTCGTTGGTACAGCCGATGACAACGCTGTCATCCTGATTGACACGCAGGGCATTCGCGATCATTTTGATCTCGCCCTTATCGTTCAGCAGCGTAATGACACGGAAGGAGTTGACGACATTGGGGTTGATCTGGTTGAGATCGGGATGCTGTTTGATGCCGTCCTCGATCAGGAACTGACCGTTATCCTTGCACTGCTGATAGAACGCGTCCACATCCTTGATGTCCTTGACGACGCATTTCGAGATACCGTGACCGCCCTCGCCCTTGGTCTCCTTGGCGAATACGATGGTCTTATCCTTGAGGAATTCTCTGAGATCATCGGGCGTGCTTTTGCGCAGGTTGATGAAGTCGCGCTTAAGGTAATCACGGAACACCTCGTCGAAGATCAGCTTGTCGCCCAGTACGACGATGTACTCTTCATCATTGAGATACGCCATCAGCCGGTAAAAGCGCTTGGCTGTCGCGAAGGTCTTCTTTTCCTCTTTGGTCGCGTCGATAAAATGTCCGCGGAAATAATCGGTGTAGCCCGTGCCCTGTGTCAGGAAATTCCACATCAGACTGCACTTGATATAAAACTTGGATTTACCGCTCTGCTGCTGGATGATCTCGATGTGACGGTTCATCCTCTCCTTGTTGATATCCTTGAATTTATTCATCAGCCACTTGGTAACTGACATTGCCATAAAATCGACCTCCTGTATTTAGCCTTCCCCTTGAGGGGAAGGTGGGCAATTTGCCTAACAAAAAGGCAAATTGGTCGGATGAGGTGGAAGCGCTTCCGCGTCATCCTGTTCATTGATATCTCGAAAAGGTTTCCACCTCATCCGCTTCGCTATGCTCAGCACCTTCCCCTCAAGGGGAAGGCAGATTTATTTAATATACACTCTCTCGTTGTTCTTACCGATGCCGAGCAGCACCTCGGCAAGTCCCAGACCCGATGAGCGCGAGAAGCGTCCGAGGCTGATACCCCCGCCGAGCACCGTAACGGTGTCGGTGAGCTTGACGCGGTTATCGACCTTGACACAGCACATATTCATGCCGATCTCGCCGATGATGGGATAGCGCTTGCCGTTGATCTCGACCACTCTGCCGTAGTTGGCGTGGCCGATACCGTTGTTGTAGCCGACAGGCAGCACAGCGATACTGATCAGCTCCGGCGCCTGATACTCCGCGCCGTAACCGACGAATTCGCCCGCGTTGATGTCCTTGATCTGCAAAATACGGCATTTATATGACATCGCCGGAGAAAGATCGAGCTGAACGTCACGATAGGTCTCGGTCAGATGATATTTTTTCTGATTACGTTTATCGCGCAGATCTCTGAGACGATCCTTCATGCCGCTGCCGTAGGAGGACGGGCTGATGTTGTAGCCGTACATGATCAGACCCATGCGGGTGCCGGTCGCGATATCGATCTTCGGATGCGCTACCAGCGATACGCCGCTGCCCAGATGCACGATCGGGATCTCGTTGAGATCGATCAGGGATGTCAGCTCCTTGAATCGGCGGATCTGGTTATCATAATGCGGATCGAAGATGCCCGCTGTCGCGAAATGCTGATAGATGCCTTCGAGAAAATGCGGCGAGCTGTTGATCAGCTGAACCGCCTCTTTGATCTCGCCCTTGTCCTTCAGACCGAGTCGGCTGAAGCCCGCGTCTACTTTGATGTGCACCTTGAAGCTGTGACGGACGTCCGCCTCAAGCATCGCTCTTAAATATTCGATATCGGGGATCGCCAAGGTCAGATCCAGATCTGCCGCCTCATTCAGTCGCTCGATCGCAACAGGCTCCAGACATAAGACGGGAACATGGGCGTTATACTTGCGCAGATCGGCGGCTTCTTCCAGCGAAGACACGGCAAAATACCGCAATCCGCCGTTATGGAGCGCCTTGACGGCGCGCATGCCGTGACCGTAAGCGTCGCCTTTGACAACGCCGATATAACTTTTATACTCCGGATATTTCTCCAAAATCGCCTTGACATTATTGCTCAGGCGCGTGAGATTGATCTCTACATAGGAATCAGCCATGATAAACCCTCAACTGTACATCATTACACAGATCTTGATCGTTTCAAAAGTCGGGAGGAGCAAGCCCCTCCCCTACAGGATAAAGCCATTCAACTGTGTGCGTTATTCATCCATAATAACGTAAAAGCTTCATTGGAATCCGCTGTGATTTTATTTCTTCTGTCGAATTAAAACGATCGGAGTCGTCTCCTGACCCTGACCGCAGGGATTATCGGCGATCAGTCCGTGGAGCTCCTCTTCACTGAGCGTGATATCGGAGGAATAACCCAGAACCTCCTGACCCAGATCGTTCGCGTCGACGATCATGCAGGACATACCGAGCTTTTCTTTGATCTCATCACATACGCCGGAGGGATTCTCGGGATTCTCGATACCGATATCTCTGTACTCCGACCACACATGGTCATAGAAGCCGTCCAGACCCGCGACCTCGGTACCGACGATCTCATAGAAAACGCCTTTCTTGCCGAAGATCTTGCAGACGCCGCCGGCAAAGGACGCCCACAGCACCTTAGGCAGACCGACCTTGGTGATCGCGTACTGCATCTTGATGGTCTCGCCTACGCCTACGCCCGTATCGGGGTGAGAAGCGAACTTGGACAAAAACTTTGCCCAAAAGCCGATCTTGAGCTCTTCACGCTTGACGACTCTGCCCTGACATAACGCGATAATCTTCTCGGAGGAGCTGACGATATCGCCCTCCTCATACAAAGGCTGTACATACTTCTTAAATATCTCGATGTAATCCTCGCCCTGCTTGACAAAATGTGTCTTGATCGCGTGGCGCATATAGGTCACACCGTTGACGGTTATTTCGACGTTTTTGCCTTCATTTGCGACAAACTCCATAATTTCACCTCATCTGATTTCAAAAAGGTAGCATTTTCACAAAATATATGGTATACTGGTTTCTGCCATACAATATATACGAAAATATCGGCTGATTTGCTTATATACGCATATATGAGTATTATAAGACAATTTCAGGAAAAATTCAACAGTAGAATTACCGATATTATCATTTTCACGCAAGGGATTATTATGACTAATCACGAACAATTATTTGAAATAAACGGCGTGGTGGAGAACATCATCTACCGAAACGACCATGCCGCTGGTCAATGCCGGCGAGAGCGTCAAGCTGTTCGGTGTGTTCAAGAACCACCCCACCTACGGCGAGCAGTTCGCGGTATCGGCGTTTGAACGCACCATGCCCGAGAACATGGACGGTATCCTCAAATACCTGTCCAGCGGCGCGATCAAGGGTATCGGACCGTCTACAGCGAGAAGATTGGTGCTGGAATTCGGCGCGGATACGCTGTCCGTGCTCGAGAACGATCCGGAGCGCGTCGCGAAGCTCAAGGGCATCTCTCTGAAAAAGGCGCGGGATATCAGCGAACAGCTCAAAAGCGTGGTCGGCATCCGCGAGCTGATGGTGTACCTCGCCAACTACTCCGTATCACCCAACGCCGCCGTAAAGATCTGGAAGAAGTACGGCAACAACGCCATCGCGATGATCGAGGACAACCCCTATATCCTGTGTGAGGAGGGCTTTTCGATCTCC
>ONUI01000231.1 GCA_900320995.1 uncultured Eubacteriales bacterium | reverse complement strand
GCCCGATTTCAATGATCCCATATACGATCCAAAGCTCTATCCGCTCTATCCCGAGACCGATCCGCTCGATGGAATGCCGACCGATCCGGGCAAATACTTTGTGCGGATCGACGGTAAGGAGCCGTATTACGGCTCGAGCTATGTCGATTTTGATATTGTACAGCCGTCGCTGAATGACTGTGAGGTGCTGATCGACGGAGAGGGCTGGAAGGTGTTTCCCGTGGAGAACCTTAACGATCTGCTTTCGATCGACGATCTGAACATTACCGTCGTCGACCGGAACGGCAAACCGCTCTCTGAGGATGCTTATCTTCTGAATATCGGTATGCAGATCGGCTGGGACGATGATGAGAATATGCCGATCATCAGTGAGGTACCGGCTCCCTACGGCGTGATCTTTGACGCGAATGATGAAGAACTCAGCAGCGGCTTTACCACCTATCGTGTCAATGCTGTTGCCAAAAATGACAGCGACTACACCGGAAGTACCGAAGCCCGTAATTTTTTGATCTGGCATAAGTACAGCTTCAACTGGTTCGGTGCGAACGCGGACTTCGGCGAGGAATACAAGGCGATGAGCCAAATGACTTGGCACGACCGCTACGAGATCCCTTCCAATCGTATCAAACCGCCTGTCATACACGGTATTGCGTGGGAGGATGAGATCGATCCTCAGTCCTATGAGATCACATATTTTGTCCGCCATGATGAAGAGATGGAGGGCGTTGAGAATCCCGTTGACTTAGACGACGAAAAAGAAAGACGGCGCTATTCCGAGGAAGAACCGCTTGAAGACCTGCCGACAGAAGAGGGCAAATACTTTGCCCGAATCGACGGCAAATCCCCGTATTACGGTTCAAGCTATGTGGATTTTGACGTTGTCGCGCCCGATAATCCGCGTTTTGAGGATGACGTCGAGATTCTTTTCAATGGTTATAAGGAATGGGAGAAGAGCTATTACATCGACAGCAAGGATCAGAAGCTGACGCTTGAAGATTTGGATATCAGCGTTGTGACAAACGGCGGGGATACCGTAGACCCCGATCTGTATGAACTGCATATCGGTATTCAGACAGGTTATGATGATGAAAAGCATGAACCGATCATCGAGCCGGTTGAGGAGCCCTTCGGTCTGACCTCTGATGAAGCGCAGATCTTCGGATGGCAGATGCATTGTGTGAAAGCGACTGCGAAAGAGAACAGCGGTTTTGAAGGCGAGACGCGCGTCTATGAGTTTATGATCCGCGATAAGCGTTCGCTGGAAAGAGACGGCTCTTTTATCGACTTCGGCGAACAGTATATCAAGCCCGCTTACCGTTCGTGGCACTATTACTTCGCAATTCCGCAGGATGAATTACGCGCGCCTGATGTATATGACTGTACAGGGAAGAAGCTCGATCCGTCAATGTATATATTGACTTACTTTGAACGTTTTGATGAATACGATAGCTTTGATATGATATATTCCGAGTCAAAGCCGCTCGAATCCATGCCGATGGAACCGGGCAGCTACTTTGTCCGTCTTGACGCCAATGACCCGTATTACGGCACGAGCTATGTTGACTTTGATATCCTTCCCGAGCCCGAGAGCTTCGCGCTGGTGCGCGGATCGGACAGACGGTATTATGAAGGCGATACGATCTATATGGACAAGAACGAAGATATCTATGTCAGCTTTGCGTTTGAGCCTGATAACGGTTGGATCCCGGGCTGGCGTGACAGTGAGCTGCATCAATTTGCGTGCGAATACCAGCCGCCGTTTGAGGGCGAAAGCAACTCTTACGCTCATATCACCGCTCCGGATCAGGCGGGCGTTTCGGAAACGCTGTATTATGACTGGTACCGCGCGGAGGATATCTTTGACGAGTACGGCGGGATGCACTGGGACACCGCTGAGCCGGTGTTGAGCTGTTCGGTGATTCTTGCGGTCATGCCCGACGAGTATGATTATCTGCTCGGTGACGCGGACGGCGACGGTGAGATCACGATCATGGATGTGACGGTCATACAGCGGCATTTGGCTGATCTTCCTGTTGACGTCGATTCGGATGTGCTGATGCAGGGCGACGTCGACGAGGACGATGCTCTGACGATCGCTGACGCAAGCTTTATCCAGCGCCGTTTGGCGAATCTCCGTATTCCGTATAACATCGGTAAACCCATGACACTTCAATAAACTGAAAGCCTCCCGTTTCGGGAGGCTTTTCTGTTACGTTATGATAGGGTGCTTATTTGTTTGAGATGAAGAATGGGCAGGGGTTGAATTCTTCGTTCTTCATTTCTCCGCGCCATAATCCCATTCCGGGATATATTTTTGATCAGACGATTCCAACTCCTGCGCGAAGCCGTCGAGGTCAAGCTCTATGAATCTGTTCAGTACCTTATGATACTCCCGCTTGGTCAGCTTGCGATTGATATCGGGATAGTCATTCCATCTTTGAGCGATCGTTTCCAGAACACCGATACTGTTCTTGGTGTGGGAGGGGAGGACGAGGTGGCGGATGATCACGCCGCGCTTCATGACGCCGTTTTCGATGATGGCTTCGGGCTGTTGGCGGAGCATTTCATCGATCGCCGCGATGGCGGTCTCGACATAATCACCGCAGTTTGACAGCCGCTTTGCCAGCGCGTTGTCGCTGTATTTGAAGTCGGGCAGATAGATATCGATCACACCGTCAAGACGCTTTAAGGCGTCGATGCTGTCGTATCCCGAGCTGTTCCATACGAGCGGCAGTCGCGGTCGATAATACGTCAGACTTTCCAAAATCGCGTCGATATAGTGCGACGGGGTGACGAATTCGATATTCTCCGCGCCCAACGCTTCGAGCCTGCGGTATTCTTCACTGAGCTGATAGGGTGTGATGACGACGCCCTGATGTTCCTCGGAGATATCGTAGTTCTGGCAGAACACACATCGCAGGTTGCATCCGCTGAAAAAGATCGTTCCCGCGCCGTGGGTGCCGCTGATGGGCGGTTCTTCGTCAAAATGCAGTGGGTGCCGCTGATGGGCGGTTCTTCGTCAAAATGCAGCGCGGCACGCGCGATCTTCGGCAGTTCGCCGACGCCGCAGAATCCATAATGATCCTCGGTGCGTTCTGTATGACAATGTCTGGGGCATTGATCGCATTTCATGATAACACATCCTCAGGATGATTATATCATAATCTGTATGACTATACAATTATATTGTGAAATCATATAAATAGTTTTCGATCGCTTCTTCAAGGTGAGCGGGGGAGAGCTGTTCCTCATTGAAAACCTTTATCAACTGCTCGACCTTCTTCATGTCCAATGAGATATCTTCGACGGTACAGACGACTTTTCCGCGGAAATACGCTGTGACGCCGTATGTCACATAGGCTCCGTATTCACTGTTGTACGCGTGTCCGATTTGCAGGTCGTATTGTATCACACGGCGCCTCCTTGGTGAAGAATCATCACATTACAGTGTGATTGTAGCACCGTACCATCGTGTTTGCAAGCATTTCAACAAAAGTGTAAATATCATTACAGGAATCGACACGAATCAAGGTGTTTTGTAACCAAAAACCGCTATTCTTCGCGCTTTTTTGCTTGAAAACAGTCGGTC
>ONUI01000109.1 GCA_900320995.1 uncultured Eubacteriales bacterium | reverse complement strand
CGCATACCGTGCGAGTATGACAGGATGGTGTTGCCCAGTGAATCGTAGATGCCGAAGCGGTTGGCGTAATCCTCGATGAACGCGGCTCTGCCCTCGACGGGGGCGTCATAGATATCCGCCATGAAGTTGAGATATTCGAGTCCCGTCAGACGCAGGAAGTGGTCGGGGCTGTCGGACACATAGCCGAACTGCATTTTTGCTTTTTTCGCGTCCTTCGCGATATCGATCCCGTTGATGAGGATCGTGCCCTTGGTGGGCTTGATGACGCCTGTGATCGCTTTGATCGTCGTGGACTTACCCGCGCCGTTATGACCGATGAAGCCGGTGATGGCGCCGTCCTTGGCAACAAATGAGATATTCTTCACGACGGTATTGTCACCATACAGCTTGGTGAAGTTTTTTACCTCGATCAAGTGATCATCTCCTTTCCGAGCATAGCATTATACTAATGCGGCAATTCTTTCAAGAAGTATTATACACGTTTTATAAGAAAAATCAAGAAAAACCTGCGTTGGTATCGCCGCTATCCTACTATGAAAAGCCGCCGCGGAACAGCTCTCGTCCCGCGGCAGCATTTGTTCATTGTTCAACTGGTTCCGAGGGATCAGATAGGCTCTCCGATGCCGTCGACCGCGATGCCTACGCCGGCAAGCCAGCGCTGGATGAGGGTCACATCGAGGATGGTCGCGTCACCGTCACGATCAACGTCCGCGACGTCTTCACTGAACGCGGTCGTTGGACCCACACCGGCAAGATACCGCTGGAGAATGGTGACGTCGAGGATGGTCACCTCTCCGTCGCCGTCCACGTCGCCGAGGATACGGACAGGCTCGGTGGGTGCCTCTGTGGGCGCCTCTGTGGGCGCTTCGGTAGGCTCCTGCGCGCTTGTGCCCACATAATCGAAGTGGAAGTAGTTGTATGAAACGTTGTTTGTCGTAATGCTCATATTGCGGTCATACCAGTTGGCGGTATCATAGAACACCTTGACCGTATGCGTACCCTCGCTGAGGTCGAGGGTCAGGTGGGTGCTGACCTGATTGGTATGATTGCTGTAGACCTCGGGGAATACGAGCGAGCCCTGATCCTCGCCATCCACATAGACGGAACGGATCGCGCAGCTGACGCCGGAGGTGGCGTCGCCCGGATTATTGTAGACGCTGCTGAGCAGGTAGCGACCTGCCTTGCCGACCGTAACGGTCAGCGTCAGATCCGCGCTGCGGGAACGGTTGTCGATCACGTAGCCCGAAGAGATCAGACTGCTGCTCGACACACTGCCGCTCTCGGCTTCGATCTTGATCCTGTCGGGGCTGATGACGATCGGCTTGCTCAGCTCGGAGCAAACGCCGTCGGGCGAGATCGCCATCAGGCTGTAGCAGCCGTAGACGCTCGCGTCGGGCGTGTAGCTGCCGCCGCTGACGTCGATATACTCCTTGCCCGTCCAGAGCTTGTAGGTCAGACCGCTCTTGGGCGTCCAGACCAGTCTGCCGCCCGCTGAATTCATCGTGGGCATCTCGGGGCAAACGACGAGATTATCCTCGGATTTATTGATCGTGTAGGCGGTGTTGCTCTGCTCCATCTCGATCTCGATGGTATGGCTGCCTGTGTTGTCGGGGGTGAATACATAGCTATTGATATCCTTTGCGACGCCGTCGACCTTGAAGGACTTGACGCGGTCGCCCTCGCCCGTGAGGGTGATCTTCAGCGTCGCGTCCCTGTATTTGAAGTTCGACAGCTCGAACGGACCTTCCATCCAGCTCGGGATCGAGGGGTTGAAGGTGACGCCGTCCTCGTCATAGTTCATGCCGAACATCACGCGGTAATAGCCCGCCAGTGTGCCGGCGATCGACCAGAGCTGCTGGTCGGATTCCACACCCTCGCCCGTGCGGTAGTCGATGACCTCTTTGTTGGTCAGTGAGACCGCCGCGCCGCGCACGTTGGAGTTGAAGATCTCTTCGGCAAGCGCCTTGTTGTCATGATACGCCGCGCCGACCATCAAAGTGGAGTCCCAGCCCGGCCAGATACCGCGATTGTGATAGACCTTGTCGGCATTTTTGAGCTTGCCCTGCTTTTGCGGATAGACCGTATCAGCGCCGTAATTGACCAGCGGCGAATTCTCGCAGATGTCTCTGAGCTGAGAATCGGTGCCGATATCGAACCAAAGGGCAAAGCCGTTGCCGAGTACGTCGGTCTTTTCCGCCTTCACGCTGCCCATGTATTCGGGATACTCCCACGAAGAATACAGCCCCATGTTCTCATTCCACAGTCTGCTGCTGATCTTCGCCTTTAAGTCCTGCGCGGATCGTGCCCAGCCCTGTTCAGCCGCCTCGCCCTTATCGAGCGCCTTAGCCGCCTTGCTCATGATCTCAAACACGCGGCAGTAGATTGCGTTGACCGAGGCGGTCTTGCTCTCGGCGATCGCGGACAGTCCGCTGTCATAGGTCTCGCTCGTCCAGTCGGGATAGGTCTGGTCACGCCAGTCGAGTCCGCAGGTCTCGCCGCGGAACAGTCCCGCGTCGGCGTCATAGGCGACGTTCATATCCTGCATGATCGTGTTGGCGCAGACGTCGTAGAAATAGCTCAGATGGTTCTTGTTGCCGTCGGTGAGGTAGGTCTCCCAGACGGAGAGCATCGTGATGATCTTATCGGTGGAAACGGGATAGGAGCCGCCGGTACCCGTATCCTGTTCAAAAACGGAAACGCCGTTTGCGGTCTTGATCTTCTCGCGCTCGCAGCTGTAGCTGATCTCGGGGAATACCCACGCGAGCGAGTAGAGATTGGACAGCGCCGTGTCGCGCGTCCAGACCTTTTGCCATGCGGTACCCGTATAGAACACCTGACCGAAGGAATCGGTGTGAATGCTCTTGAGGGCTTCTTCCAACGAGAGGTTGTAGACCGCCGCCGCGAGCGGAGAATTCTCCGCCTTGAACTGAGGATAAGCGGAAAGGTTTTTGGACTGCGTCCATGTTTTTCTGCTGCCCGTCATGTAGGAGGTGATGGACGTCGGCGAGGTCGCGTAGGCATTGTAGCCCGTGTCGATGACCTTGTCGGGGGTCAGCGTGTAGTCATAGGCGTTGTACTCAAAATCCCACTGGGAGCTGGTGTAATAGAAGGGAACGTTCGTCGCCTGTGCGTTACCGGTTAGGTTTTCGACGTTGATGACGGCGTTGTCGTTCGCCGTATTGATGAACCGCACGCCCATGGTGGTATCGACGATCCAGCTTATGTCGCCGTCGGTGGACGCTGTGCAGATGACGCTGCTGCCGCTGAGCGCGGCATATTCCTCTGTCGCGTTGTTTTGCAGATAATACGCGCCGCTGCCGTCGGGAATGATGTTCCAGTAGGCGGCGTCGGGATAGGATGAATCCGCGCTTTGGTAGGATACCGCGTTGTTCTTTTGCACGAGCACCAGATCGTTGTGCTCCATCCACTTACAGCGCAGCACGACCTTATTGACGCCCGCTTCGAGCGTGGAATGAGGATACGCCTCGATGATGTGGCTGTCCGCGTAGGCGATAAAGGTCACATCGGCGTCGGCGTCGAGCGTGAGGCTCTCGTTGCCCTCAACAGGAGCCTGGAAGGTGCTCCAATCAGCGGTCGCCGCCTTATACTCATAGGAGCCCTTACTCAGGTGGGTCGTGAGGATATAGCGGCCGTTCTCCAAGGTCATGGCGTAATCGGCGGGATTCTCCCAGCCGTTGAACGTACCGCGCAGATAGACTGTCGCGGCGGCAGCCGGCGCGACCGAGCACACGGTCGCCAGACACAGGAGCGTCACGCAGATCAGCGCGATGACACGTATGGATAGTTTCTTCATAAGAGCGCCTCTTTCTTGTGATATGATTAAGATTTATGATAGATGATTTGTTAATGGCTCATTCCACGCCGCGCATCAGCCTTGTCCCGAGCCAGATAAAGAAGACCGCACCGCCGATCAGAACGATCATCGCGGCAAGCATGTTCCATAATCCCGCAAGAGCGCTGAGCGCCGGAGCGAGCGCCACCAGCGCGACCGCCTTGGACAGCTGTGTCATATAGCGCTTTTCATCCTTCGGCTTGACGGAAACACGCGCCCGATACGGCAGCATCTTGTAATCCTTGAAGATCGCCATCAATCCGGCGTAAAACAGTATTGCGGCGGCAAACGCTGCCATCAGGATCGAATATCCGTACTCCATGAAAGCCCCTTCCTACTGTTGATATAAAAAATCAGCCCCATCCATGTGCGCGATGGGGCTGTATATGGTTCTATGTTGTGACCGGTTTTCCGATGTTATCGTCTGTAACGATGCCCGCCAGCCAACGCTGTAAATAGGTTACGTCAAGGATGGTCACTTCCTCGTCTCCATCGACGTCCGCGAGCTTGTCATCGACGGTATACGGAATACTGATCCCTGCCAGATGTCTTTGTAACAGCGTCACATCGATAACCGTGACCTCTTCGTCACCATCGATATCGCCGAGGATACGGACAGGCTCGGTGGGCGCTTCGGTAGGCGCTTCGGTGGGTGCTTCGGTGGGTGCTTCGGTCGGCTGCTGTTCCGCCCCGTAGAGCACCGCGATACCCGTGGCGCCGACATGACCGGTGATCGTTTTGTCGGTAACGGTAAAGGTGTTGCCCGATACCTTATCGACATAGGTACCCACAGGCACCATGGTGTTGGTATTGTTGACCGAAATATCGGAATCATTGGTCTTTGACACGATCACCGCGCCGCCCTCTCGCAGAACGGCATAATAGGTGCTGCCGCCGAGGACCTTTTCACCCTTGCCGACCATGGCGTTATGGAACTGATTGACCGCCGTGATCTCGTCACTGGTGAAGTGGGTGCTGCCCTTTACGCCGTAGTTGATGGACTGGTGCGCCTTCTGGAAGGGTCTGGAGAGATAGAGTGTCTGTGAATCCGCTCTGGCGGCGAGAAGCGCAAATGCCTTATCAACGGTATTCTGATCCAGATTCTTTGTCCAGCCGCCGAAGTTGACCTCATTGGAATAGGAGTCGTGGCTCTCCGACCAGTTGACGATCTTGCTCGAAGCTACGCCTTTTTTGTTCCAGTTGCCGGTCGACTTGTAGGTCGTATTATCCCTGACAGCCGACATCAGTGCCGCGCTGTAGACGGTATCCGAGACGCTGATGTACGAAGCGTACTCGTTGATCCAAGTGGTGTTATCGGCATCGGAGGCGCCGTCCGCGGGTGAGCCGAGGATCTCGCCGTACTGGAACATATCGATCTGCGCCATCTTTGACCAGAACGCGCAGTTCTCGGAGGGGAGGGCGATATGCTTGGCGGCATCCCAGCGAATACCGTCAACGCCCGCGTTTTTGAGGCTGACGACCATATTGTAGACCATATTCTGGATCGCGGTATTCTCGCTGTTCAGATCGGGCATACCGATATTCTTCTGGGTCGTCGAATAACGGTCTTCGGCATTGCCGCGCGCGCCGAGGTTATGGAAATAGGTGGATTTATTGTTTTTGAAAACACTGTCGACAGCGTTCGCCAGATTGCCGTTGTCAGAGCCCGCTACGTGGTTGGCGACGACGTCAACGATGATCTTGATGCCGTAGTTGTGCGCTTCGTTGCA
>ONUI01000202.1 GCA_900320995.1 uncultured Eubacteriales bacterium | reverse complement strand
GTGCCGAACAGAAGCGTCATACATAAAATGATAGATATGATACCGATAAATATTCTGTGTTTCATAGCAGCCTCCCGGTATAATCGGTGTTTATCAACGGTGATATTATATCACAATCAATCAAATATGTCACTATCTTTCGCTCACATTATCTGATTTTTTTATGCAATTTGAACGCAAACAGGGTGCTTGAGGTCTGTCCGATCTCTTTTTGAAGCTATTATCGATGACCAAATCCCGGTACACCGTCGATTTTGACCGAATCAGGTGCCTGTCAATATCCGAACTTGACAAAACACAAAAATGGGCTATAATGTTAGTTAGCGGTAACTAACCGCAAATTTTTAACACATTCAGTTAGTCTTAGCTAACTATCGATTTTGAGGAGCTTATGTCGGAAGAAGTCATTGTAAAATACTGCTCGCCTACCTTGGCGGGGATCAAGACGGGCAGCCTGTTCAGCTGTTCGTATGACAGTAAAAATGAGGTTTGCGCTTTTTTGAGAGAACTCAACATCTCTCTGAGGAACAAGGGCGTGCGGTTCATGCCGCTGCGCTTCAAAGACAAAAAGGTTTTGATCTACGCGTACCGTCCGTCAAGACTGCTGCCCGAGGTTCAGGGCAAGGAGGCGGATGAATTGCTCTCGCGGCGCGGCTACTGCACGCAGAACTGCGGAAGATGCCTTTCGAGGTTGATGGAGCGGCTCAGTGAGAGCGACGAGTTTCCGCATGAGATCGGGCTGTTTCTCGGCTATCCCGTTAACGATGTAAAGGGGTTTATCGAGAACAACGCCTGCGGCGCGAAATGCGTCGGATGCTGGAAGGTTTACGGTGACGCGGATCAAGCGCGAAAGCAATTTGAGCGCTTCAAAAAATGCACAAGAGTCTATCAACAGCAATTTGAGCGCGGCAGACCGCTGACACGGCTGACAGTAGCGAGATAGGACACACTTGTCCGAAAACAGGAGGGTTTATGATGATAAAGACAACGCTGACCATCGACGGCATGATGTGCTCTATGTGTGAGAGCCATATCAACGACACGATCCGTCATCATTTCAAGATCAAAAAGGTTGCTTCCTCACATACAAAAGGTACAACACAGATCATCAGCGAAAGTCCGCTTGATGAAACGATGCTCAGAGAGGCGATCGGCAAGACGGGCTACAAGGTTCTGGAGATCAAAACCGCGCCTTATGAGAAGAAGTTTTCTTTTCCGCTATCATTCCGAAAGAATGACTGAGCGACCGTAGGATCCTTTTTCGGCAACACCTATGGGCAGGAGTGACTCTGCTCCTCTTTGCGGGATTGCCACAGCCCTTACGGGCTTCGCAATGACATCTTATTGAAAAGAGGTAATAAAAATGCCGATCGTAACATTTGAGAACGTAACGCGCACCTATACGAGCGGTGAGCATCAATTAAAAGCGCTGGATCAGGTCAGCTTTTCGCTGGACGAGGGTAAATTCGTCGTCATCCTCGGTCCCTCGGGAGCCGGCAAAAGCACACTGCTCAATCTGCTCGGCGGACTCGACAGCCCGACCGAAGGAACCATCACCGTGAACGGCAGGGATATCAGCACGCTGTCCGACAACGAGCTTGCCGACTATCGCGCGGCAACCGTCGGCTTTGTATTCCAGTTCTACAACCTGATCCCGACCCTGACGGTCTATGAGAATGTGGAACTGGTATCGGAGATCTGTGAAGCTTCGCTCGACGCAAAACAGATGATCGCCGAGGTCGGGCTGACCGATCATCTGCACAACTTTCCGTCGGAGCTTTCGGGCGGCGAACAGCAGCGGATCTCCATCGCCAGAGCCTTAGCGAAAAATCCGAAGATCCTGCTTTGTGACGAGCCGACCGGCGCGCTCGATTCCGAAACAGGCGTCATGGTATTAAAGCTGCTTCTCAGCATGGCGAGAAATTACGGAAAGACCATCGTGATCGTCACGCATAACCAAAGCATCGCAAAAATGGCTGACGTCGTGATCCGTGTGAAGAACGGCAAGATCCGCTCCATCAACGAGCAGGAGGATCCCATGAGCGCCGACGGGGTGGAATGGTGATGCTGATACGCAAATTGTTCCGCACCGCGTGGGGCTACAAGGCGCAGTTTATCTCGATGTTATTGATGATAACGCTCGGTATGGGAATGTTCCTCGGCTTCAATATGGAGTGGAAAACGATCGAGGTCGATACATTCAAATTCTTTGATGATACCGACTACGCCGACTACTGCCTTTATTCGGAAAAGGGCTTTACGCGGGAGGACTTGGATAAAATAGCCGCGATCGACGGCGTGGATCGGGCGACGCGCTATCTGTCCGTCAATCTTGATATCAAGGGCGAAAAGAACAAGTCGCTTGCGCTGGACGTAAGCGAGGATTACACCGTATCCACCTTCATGGTGACGGACGGCGCCCCCTATGATAAAAACGGCGACGGCTTTTGGCTGAGTGATAAATTCGCCGCCGCGAACGGCTATCGGATCGGCGATCAACTGTCGCTTGCGTTTCAGGGCGTTGCCATCACGGGAGAGATCGTCGGCTTGATCAAGGCGGGCGAGCACATGATCTGCGTCGCCGACAAAAACCAGATGATGCCCGATTACAACACCTTTGGGTTCGCCTACATTTCACCCAAAAAGCTGCGTGCGGTTTTGGAGGAAAAGATCAAAAGCGACTTTGCCGACGAGCTGAAGAAGTCGAACGTTCCCGAAGAATTCATTGACGATAGCCTGACAAAGCTGATCGTCACCGATAAGATGCTTGATGAAGCGACCGACAAGGTGTTTGCGCAGGTGAATCTGATTTCCGACACGGAAAAAGAGCCTCTCGAAAAAGCGATACATGATGCGCTCGGCAGAACAATCATGGTAACGCCGAAGGACGACCACATCGTCTTTAAGGAGTCACAGGGCGAGGCTGAGGAAGGCAAAACGATGGGCTCGGTACTGCCCGTGCTGTTCCTCGCGATCGCCATCCTCACGATGGTCACGACCATACACCGGATCGCCACCAAGGAGAAAACACAGATCGGCACGCTGAAAGCGCTGGGCTTCAAGAATCGCAGAATACTCCGTCATTATACCTCATACGGCTTGTTGATCGGCTTGGTCGGCGCCGGACTGGGGATCGCCCTCGGCTATGGCGTATGCAAGCTGATCATGAGCGAGAACGGCATGATGGGCACCTACTTTGATATGCCCGACTG
>ONUI01000108.1 GCA_900320995.1 uncultured Eubacteriales bacterium | reverse complement strand
TGGTGCCGGTGACCGGACTTGAACCGGTACGGATGTTACTCCGAGGGATTTTAAGTCCCTTGTGTCTGCCTATTCCACCACACCGGCGTGCGGCGCTGGATGCGCTTTGAATGTAAGAAGCCCCCTGCCACAAGACAGGGGGTGTGGTGACCCGGACGAGAATCGAACTCGTGTTACCGCCGTGAAAGGGCGGTGTCTTAACCTCTTGACCACCGGGCCGTTGGTAGCGGAAATAGGACTTGAACCTACGACACTTCGGGTATGAACCGAATGCTCTAGCCAGCTGAGCTATTCCGCCATCTATGCTGCAGTCGAGGTCCGGTAATCTCGACTTAAAGCAAAAATTATTATATTATAAACCGCTTGGTTTGTCAATAGTTTTTGCGTTTTTCCTGCTATTTTTCAAAAAACCTGCGCCATTTCAATCCGTCCTTGAAATCAAAGATTTTGTCCTCCCATTTGATCAGCGCGCTGATGATCACGCCGTTGATCACCGCGCAGAGCACCGTGCCCCACTTCACACCGACAAATTCGCCGAAGCCGAAGAAGATGAACGACAGCGCTACCGCGACCAGACAGCTCGTGATGTCATACACCCATTTCACCTTTCCGGTCGGCAGGTGAAAGTGCCTCGACACTTCTGCCACAAACAGCTCATATGCCTCGGGCGGGATGTAGGTGTGCAGCACCAGCGATACGCCGAGGGTGCAGAACACCTCGCCGAGCACAAAGAACACGATCCGCAGCGCGATGTTCTCCGACGTGATCACGGGCGTCAGCCACATCACAAGATCCAGCAAGCAGCCGTAAAGCACCGCCGTGACAAACGAGAAGAAGTATGATATCCGGAACTTGCGCACCACGATCATCAACACGATCACCAAAAACAATTGCAGGGTATATTCCGCCACACCGAAAGTGAACCATTCCATGCCGGGCAGGGTGGAGATATAACGGTGCAGGACATATGCCGGCGCCACCACCATACTCATGCCGAAATCGGCGCGCTCCATAAACGTCACGCCGAACACCAGCGAAATGATTCCGAACACATACGCCAGCTCCGTATAAAACGTTCGTTTTTTCATAGGATCGATCCTTTCCCATTATGATCGGTTGAGATTGCCACGGATGAAAAAACGTTTTGACGTGTTTTTCATCCTCGCAATGACATTAATGTTAGACAACAAAAAGCCCCCTGTGTTTGGTACAGAAACACAGAAAGCTATAGTTGAATCATATCACACGCTTCGACAAAAATCAAGTTGATTCTCTCTTCTCTATCTGTTATAATAGAAATAAGGAGGGATACCATGCTTGATTTTCACAGCCACTTTTTACCGAAAATGGATGACGGCAGTAAGTCCACTGAAATGTCGATGGAAATGCTGCGTTCTTCTCGTGAGCAGGGTGTTACTACCATGATTTCCACCTCGCATTTTTATGGCTCGGATGAGCCTCCCGAGCGATTTTTGCGCCGCAGACAACATGCGTTTGAAAAGCTCCAACCCCTGTTAACAGACCGACATCCCGAGATCTACCTCGGTGCGGAGATCCTCTATTATCCCGGCATCTCGCACAGCGACAGCATCCCGCAGCTGATCATTCAGGCCACCGATTTGCTGTTGATCGAAATGCCCTTCGTCACATGGTCGGACAGGATCTTTGACGAGCTGATCTCCCTGCAATACAATTACGATCTGCATATCGTGCTCGCGCATGTGGAGCGCTATCAGTCGATCCAAAAGCGCGATATGTTCGCGCGGCTTTTTGACCAGCCCTTCTATTTTCAATGCAACGCCGAGGCGTTTACCTCGTGGCGTTCGCGCAAGCTGGCGCTGAAAATGATCGACAACGATTTGTTGCACTTCATCGGCACCGACTGCCACAATACCGAAAAACGCCCGCCCAATATGGACGAGGCGCGTAAGGTGATCGAGAAGAAATACTCTCCCTCTGAGTGGAAAAGACTGACCCGTGAATTTGAAGATCGCTTCGATCGTCATAAAGTTGAGATATAATGTTCAACCCCGCTGTGTGAAAACAGCGGGGTCTTGCTTTATACAGTTGCTTCTTTTGTTTCGGGAACCATGTTATCCTTCACGGCTTCTTCGGCATTTGTCTGATCCGATTCTTCTGTCACTACCTGCTTTTTCTTTTTCCCGTTCTTTGTGATCCATCTTGTCACCAGCGCGATCAGCTCATGCAGCGCAGCGCCCAGAATGATCGACACGATCCCGATCAAAAAGTAATATCCGGGAGAGAACGCGTTGATATGCCACTTTGCGGAGAGGAAGTTACGGATCGGAGCACCCTTGTCGCCGTTCGCGATCTCCATGATACGCTGATGGAAGAGGTAGATCTCCAGACTGTACTTTCCACAGATGTAGAACGGAAACAGCAGGATCTTTCCGACGACCTTCAGATACTTGTCGGCAAGGTAGAACAATCCGCCCAATAACACGCACAATGACGGCGCTACCAACAACGCGGGATAGCAATTCAAGCCCCAGAAAACGGTCGGATTTTTGATATACTTCTGGATGCAATATACCAGCGTGAGGCCGACAAACAACAGCGGCAAATGCACCATCCAGCTCGCCTTATCCTCGGTCTTTTTCTCATACAGGAACCAGCCGATCCAGTAACCGACCAGGAACACCGCGATACGCACCGTACTGCCGTACAGCACCTGCTGACCGGTATGGTAGAAGATAATGCACAACAGCGGCGAGATCGTCATACAAAGCAGGGTGAATTTCCATTTCACGCTTGCTTTTTGGAACAGCTTATCATACAGCGGCGTCAAAAGGTAGAGCACAAAAAGCGTCGGCAGAAACCAGTCAAAATACTCGGGTCTGCCTGTGATGTTGCCGCGAAAATAGTTGATACCCAAAATCGACAGGAGCTTGTCGGTAAAGCTAACCTCCGGCTTATAGAACGCGTACCAGCAGACGGTCACGATCAGATACGCGGGCAGGATACGGATGGCGCGTTTTTTATAAAACTCACCGATGCTCTTCGACTTGCGCATCGAAAAATACAATCCCAGTCCCGATACCAGCAGGAACATATCTACGCCGTAAAAACCGATATCGTGGATAAAATGGACTGCTTCATTCTTCCATGCGCAGGGTGAGTGGAACCACATGATCCACAGTATCGCAAAGCCCATGATATGGGTACGATATTTACTGATCAATGATAATTTCATAAAGACCTCGTTCTATCGATCATCATTGCACAGGTGTGACACGTGTGTCATGCCTGTGGAAATCTCAATCTGATTCATTATATCAAGATATTACTTTGCTTCGATCTTCTCCATGCCGCCCATATACGGTCTGAGCGCCTCGGGGATGTTCACACTGCCGTCCTCATTAAGGTTGTTCTCGAGGAACGCGATCAGCATACGGGGCGGTGCGACACAGGTGTTGTTGAGGGTATGCGCAAAGTACTTTTTGCCGTCCTTGCCGTTGACGCGGATCTTCAGACGGCGTGCCTGCGCGTCGCTGAGGTTCGAGCAGGAACCGACCTCAAAATACTTCTTCTGTCTGGGACTCCATGCCTCAACGTCAATGCTCTTGACCTTGAGATCGGCGAGGTCGCCGGAACAGCACTCGAGGGTGCGTACCGGTACGTCGAGGGTACGGAAGAATTCGACCGTATTCTGCCAGAGTTGATCGAACCACATTTTGGATTCTTCGGGCTTGCAGACGACGATCATTTCCTGCTTCTCGAACTGGTGGATACGATAGACGCCTCTCTCCTCGATACCGTGAGCGCCTTTTTCCTTGCGGAAGCAGGGGCTGTAGGAGGTCAGGGTATAGGGCAAATCATCCTCCTGCAGGATGGTGTCGATGAACTTACCGATCATGCTGTGCTCGGAGGTACCGATCAGGAAGAGATCCTCGCCCTCGATCTTGTACATCATCGCGTCCATCTCGGCAAAGGACATAACGCCGGATACGACATTACTGCGGATCATGTAGGGCGGGATGCAATAGGTAAAGCCCTTATTGATCATAAAATCACGCGCGTAAGAGATGACCGCGCTGTGCAGACGGGCGATATCGCCCATCAGATAATAGAAGCCGTTGCCCGCGACCTTGCGCGCCGCGTCGAGATCGATGCCGCTGAGCTTCTCCATGATCTCGGTATGGTACGGGATCTCAAAATCCGGTACGACCGGCTCGCCGAAGCGCTCGATCTCCACGTTCTCGGAATCATCCTTACCGACCGGAACGCTCGGGTCGATGATGTTCGGGATCACCATCATAATCTCGGTGACTTTCTCATTGAGCTCGACTTCCTTTTTCTCGAGCTCAGCGAGCTTTTCACCGTCCGCGGCGACCTGCGCTTTCAGCTCTTCCGCCTTATCGCGCTCACCACGTGCGTAACAGCCGCCTATTTCCTTGGAAATCTTGTTGCGGTTCGCACGCAGAGAATCCGCCTCGCCCTTTGCGGCGCGGGCTTTCTTATCCAGCTCGATGACCTCGTCTACGAGCGCAAGTTTTTTATCCTGAAATTTCTTTTTGATGTTTTCCTTTACTACATCGGGGTTTTCTCTTAAAAACTTAATGTCGATCATGTCTTTTCATACCTTTCATCGTATTGTATGGTGAGGTCTTTTTCTCACTGTTTCTTTCATCGGTTGAGATTGCCACGGGGCAAACACGCGTGTCAGCCCCTCGCAATGACTATTATATTATTACATTATAATGATTACTCCCACAGCTTTTCGAGCTTATGTGTGAGCGAGAACAATTCCTCAGGGTCATAGAACTCGATATTCAGCGTACCTCCGCCCTTTTTCTTGTTCTCCGTCACCGTGACCTTGGTGCCGAGCGCGTCGGACAATGCCAGTTCCACTTCCGCGTAAGGGCTGAGCTTCTGCACAGCGGGCTTCTTCGGTTTTGCGCTGCCCATGCTTTTGACGAGCTTTTCCGTCTGGCGCACCGACAGACCCTCTTTGATGATCTTGTCGGCGGCTTCTTTGATCTGCTTGTCCTGATCAACGGCGAGCAGTGCCCTCGCGTGACCTGCGCTGAGCTTGCCCTGATCGAGCAGCTCCTTGACGTCATCGGGCAAGCCGAGCAGTCGGAGCGTATTCGCCACGGCGGAGCGTGACTTTCCAACCGTACGCGCGACATCCTCCTGTGAGAAACCGTATTCATCCATTAAGGTCTGATAACCCTTTGCTTCCTCCAGATCGGACAGATCGCTGCGCTGGAGGTTCTCGATCAGCGCGATCTGCATCGTCTCGCTGTCGGACAGCTCCTTGATGATCGCGGGGATCTCGGTCAATCCCGCCATCCGTGAGGCGCGGTATCTGCGCTCACCGGCGACGATCTGATAGCCGCCGTAGATCTGCGGACGTACCAGTATCGGCTGTAAAACGCCGTGTTCCTTGATGCTCTGTGATAATTCCTCGAGCGCGTCCTCATCAAAGCTGCGGCGCGGCTGATTTCGGTTCGGCTCGATCTGCGATATTTTTATGGTGACGACTTCGTTGTTGTCCTCGGTGTCATTTTCGCTGAAGATCGCCGAAAGACCTTTTCCGAGACCGCCTATTTTCTTAGCCATT
>ONUI01000135.1 GCA_900320995.1 uncultured Eubacteriales bacterium | reverse complement strand
ATTAATACTGTTTTCCCCAGTACACCATGTGCTTGGCGGGCTTGCCGCAGCAGGCGCAGACGTCGCCGAGGTTCTCTTCCTCGAAGGGGATACAGCGGGATTTTACGCCGCCGGTGACGTCCTTGATCTTATCTTCACATTCACTGTCGCCGCACCACATCGCTTTGATAAAGCCGGGCTTGTTCTTCGCGATGTCGACGAACTCGTCGAAGTTGTGAGCGACATGGGTCTTTTCCTTCATATTCTCGAGCGCGCGGTTGTACATATCATCGTGGATCTGAGCAAGCAGATCGGCGATGGTCTGCTCGAGGTTATCGAGCGATACAAAGAGCTTTTCTCTGGTATCGCGGCGCACCAGCACGCACTGGTTCTTCTCGATATCCTTGGGGCCGATCTCCAGACGGACGGGAACGCCCTTCATCTCATACTGGGCGAACTTCCAGCCGGGGCTTTGGTCGGAATCATCGAGCTTGGTGCGGAAGGTTTTCTTCAATGCTTCATAAAGTTCATTCGCCTTATCCAGAACACCCTCCTTATGCTGGGCGATCGGGATGATCGCGAGCTGGATGGGAGCGATCTTCGGCGGCAGTACCAGACCGTCATCATCGGAATGTACCATGATCAGCGCGCCGATCATGCGGGTAGAGGTGCCCCATGAGGTCTGGTGCGGATGGTGCAGCTTGTTATCTCTGCCGGTGTAGGTGATGTCGAACGCCTTGGCAAAGCCGTCGCCGAAGTAGTGCGAGGTACCGCCCTGCAGCGCGACGCCGTTGTGCATCATCGGCTCGATGGTGTAGGTCTCCTTTGCGCCGGCAAAACGCTCCTTAGGAGTTTTCTCACCGACGACAGCGGGGATCGCGAGGGTCTCTTTATAGAAGTCCGCGTAGACCTGCAGCATACGCAATGTCTCCTCACGCGCCTCTTCCTCGGTCTCGTGGAGGGTGTGACCCTCCTGCCACAGGAACTCACTGGTGCGCAGGAACGGACGGGTGGTCTTTTCCCAGCGGACAACGGAGCACCACTGGTTATAGAGCTTGGGCAGATCGCGGTAGGTGTTGACGACCTTGGCGTAATGCTCGCAGAAGAGCGTCTCGGAGGTCGGGCGCACGCACAATCTCTCGGTCAGCTTTTCGGAGCCGCCGATGGTGACCCACGCGCATTCGGGCGCGAAGCCCTCGACATGATCCTTTTCCTTTTGTAACAGACTCTCGGGGATGAACATCGGCATATAGACGTTCTCGTGACCGGTCTCTTTGAAACGGCGGTCCATATCATTGCGCATATTCTCCCAGATCGCGAAGCCGTAGGGTCGGATGACCATACAGCCCTTGACGTTAGAGTAATCTACCAGCTCCGCCTTTTTGACGATGTCGGTATACCATTTTGCGAAATCCTCGTCGCGGCTCGTGATCGCCTCGACCATTTTCTTATTTTGAGCCATCATTTTCCTCCATAGCATTGTTATCGTTGAGTAAGGGTGACTATGCCTCCCTTTACCAAAGGGAGCCTGATGTACGAAAGCCTAATCAAAAGTATTATACTATTAATAAGCAACTTTGACAAGTGCCAAACTGCGCCAACCCTATGCGGAAAGCCCGATAAAATTGGTTATTTTGCGCAAATCGGGCACGTGCGCCGTTTTGTTTGCTATCCGATGCGGGTTTTAATAAGGTTGAGATCGCCACACCCTCTAAAGTAACCGCCGAATAAAACGACGTAACAATAATGGTGTCATTGCGAAGCCCGAAGCCTCCCGTCAGGGAGGTGCCGTGAAACGGCAGGCTGTGGCAATCCCCTTGTCATTAATGGCTTGAACAGTGAGCTTCTACTCCTATCAGACCCATGCTCGTCGTCACTCGCTGAACTCGGTAGGCATATCCGGTTGGTATGCCTTGACCTCGTATCGCGGCTCCTCCTCTCCCCATAATCCGGGGAATCATGGGGTCCCCAATACTCCCAAGAAGCGGAGCATACTTGCGAACGCTGATTGGCTGAGAGCTACTGCCGGGGTTTTGCCCCTCCTCGGAATGACGACGAATACGAAAACTGCATTAATCGCAGTTTACAAAAGGGTTTGCAATGACTTTTTATTATAGGTTGAGATTGCCACACCCCTAAAGGGGTTCGCAATGACAAATAGGAAAAAAATAAGGCGGCATAAAGCCGCCCTAATCCTTTTGTCAGACGAAAGGAGCGAACCTCCTCCCCGCAAAATCAAGTATTCGATTCGATGTAATTGACAAGATCAGCTACAGTACGAATGTTCTCGATCTCCTCGTCGGGGATCTCGATCTCAAACTCGTCCTCGATGGACATCAGCAGGTCTACGACATCAAGAGAATCCGCGCCTAAATCATCCTGCAGATCGGTCTCGGGCTTGATAGAATCCTCTTCAACGTCAAACTGCCCGGCAAGGATAACTTTAATCTTTTCTAATACCATTATGTCTCCTCCTAATTGAATATGCGGTTGATGCGACGATCTCCGATAAAAGATTCCTCACAAAAAGCTCGGTGATCGCAACGAAAAACAATCTATCGTTTTCCGATTACAACAACATATTATTAGACATATCGTACTTTGTCAAGGATTATGTCAATTTTTTAACCGTTAGTGCTGATTAGGAATTAAGATGCGTACATTTTGTGTGAATTCTAACAATAGATTACAAGATTTTGGGCTTTTTGACGAGCCGATCGATTCTCTTAATCGACGATCCAATAGAACAGCGGAATAGTCAGAAACAGTACCCAGCCCGGATGCCACCAGTTGAACGCAAAGCCGATGATCAAATAGACCATCGCTACCAGCACAGGATAGCAGAAGACCTTAACCTTGCGCATGAGGATGGCTTTGACCAGCGTATAGTATAGCGGGATAGTAAGAAAGATGATCCAGCCGTATGACCAACCGCCCATCACATTCAGCGTACCGAACAGGATATAGGCGATCACTGTGACGATAGGGTACGGCAGCTTGAGCCAGAGGCTGCCCCGTTTATGCTCGTTTTCTTTTTCAATGATATCAGGGCTTTTATGAATATGACCGTCGGTACCGGTATAGACCTTTTGCTCGCCGTTTTCTTCAACAAATACACCGTTTCGGTCGACGTCAACCTTGGTGCCGTTCTTGTCTTGGACATGGATACCGTCAAAACCAATATGGACTTTTTCAACGCCATCCTCAGCGTTAAAGACTTCGGAGGTGCTGTCGGTATCGCTGTTACCCGCTGTCGGCGGATTCTCAGCCGTATTGTTCGGATCTGCCTCCGGTCTGCCCTTGAGCATTTCGTCGAGCGACACGCCGTAGATCTTGCTCAGCTCAATCAAATTATCAGTATCGGGAGCGGCTTCGGCACGCTCCCATTTGCTGACTGCCTGCCGAGATACGCCGATCTTTTCCGCGAGCTCCTCCTGGGAAAGTCCCATGCGCTTGCGGTACTGTAATAATCTGTTCGCAATTTCAATGTTCATCATCCATACTCCTTTTCTTTTGATGGCTGAATGATAACAAAATCCGTGTGGTTGCGCTATCGATTCAGGTTGTCAAACGGCTGATTTTTTCGCAACCAACGGTTGCAACTCGGATTATATGCGGTTTTTCGGTTCTCTTTGGAAAAGGAATATCAGACTACGATACCGCTTTGGGTTTTGAGGAAGTCCATGACCTTTTGCTCGATGACCTTCACGCCGCCCTCGCTGTCGCTCTCGATGTTCAGCGGCAGGATCGGATCATGCACCGACAGTCTGAGCAAAAACCAGCCGTCGCCGCCGTCCTTGTCAAAGCTGACGCGGATACCCTCGCGGTTGTCGGGCGCGATATGCCAGTCGGGCTGACCCTGAGCAAACTTCTCCAGCTCATCGATCACGCGCTGACCGGTGGTCTTGAAATCCTTATCGGTGATCTTGATGCGGATCTCCTTTTCTTCGACCGGCTCCTTCAGCTCGGCAAGCAGACTGTCCAGACTCTCGCCCTTTTGACTCAGCTGCGCCGCCTTGATGATGATCTTGGTGCACAGATACGCGCCGTCGTCGAGGAAGTAGTTCTCTTCCATCGCGGCATGACCGGAGGTCTCGATCGCGAGGGGCGCGCAGATACCCTGCGCTTTCAGCTCGATCGCCTTGTTGATCACGTTTTTATAGCCGCGGCGATAACGGTAGTGCTTGCCGCCGAGATGCTTTTCGATGAATTCATTCAGCCCGGTCGAGGTGATGGAATCGGTCACCACCGTGCCGCCGGGGTTGTTCTCGAGCGCCAGACATGCCGCCAGCGCTACCAAACGGTTGCGGTTGATCTCCTTGCCGTATCGATCCACCGCGCCGCCGCGGTCAACGTCGGTGTCAAAGATTACGCCGAGGTCGGCTTTGTTCTGTAAAACCGCCTCACAGATAGACGCCATCGCCTGTTCATTCTCGGGATTGGGCACATGATTCGGGAACATGCCGTCGGGGTTGAGGTAACGCGAACCGCTCGTATCGGCGCCCAGCGGCTCCAGTACCGACGCAGCATAGAATCCGCCCGCGCCGTTGCCCGCGTCCACCACAATGTGGAAGCCCTTGAGCGGCAGATCATAGTCCTCCGCGTTCACCTCGCGCTTGATCAGCTCGCGCAGATGAGCGGAGTAGTTCTCCATATAATTGATCGGCGAGACCGTGCCGCCCATCGCCTTTTCGGGATGATCGCCGTCCTGGGCGTGTTGCAGGATCGCCTCGATATCGGGCGCGTCCAAACCGCCGTCTCGGGTGAAGAATTTCAGCCCGTTGCGGTTGAACGGATGGTGCGACGCGGTGATCTGCACCGCCGCGTCACAGCCGAGATCAACAGTCGTCATGAACATCGCGGGGGTGGATGACAAGCCGCAGTCATAGACCTTCACGCCGGCTCTTGCCAGTCGTCGGATCACGATATCGGCGATATGCTCGCCCGAGATACGGCAGTCGCGGCCGACAGAGACCGCCAGCTGTACAGCGGGCTTGCCGATTTTCTGCTCCGCCCACAGGATGAAGCCGTCCGCCATCGCGGAGAGGATATCGTCGGTGAGATTGACGGGCTCATCCGCTACGCCCTCGCTCGCGATGCCGCGGATATCGGTGCCGCTTTTGAATATTTGATAGGTATCGTTTAACATAATGACCTCCGTAGTGATGGATGATGATAGATATCGTTAGTATTCTAACAGATAACCGCCGTCAAGGCAAGGCAAATCCGCTTTGTTTCGCGTAAAAACACCGATTTTCCTGTCGATTTCGGCTTAGATAAGCGATTTTGGAGATTGCGACAGTAATCCTTGACATTGTCAGTTTGAAATAGGCAAACTACACAGAATTATTTTAATAATATTTATCAGTCGAAAAGTTTTTGTCGATTTCTTTGTGCAATCTGTACTAATAATATTCCTGTAAATTATTAAAAGCCATCATGCTTTTAGCGGTATGCACAAAGAAAACACCAAATTATTGTTGACTTTCACGAAAAGCGGGCTATAATAATAACTGTCAAGACAAAGTCCGCTTGACTACTGAGCCGCGCGGCCAAGGCGGCACGGTATTTTTAGGAGGGACTGAACATACGATATATTGTCATTGCGAGGGCTCGACACACGTGTCGACCCGTGGCAATCTCAACCTATTGTATCTATTCAGTTTAAGCCAAATGGTAAATGGCAGCACGAAAAAAAAGAATATACCGTTTCGGATCATTCACACAAACATGAGAATTCCTCTTTCATTTTATTGCGTAAAAGATTGATCTGCTTGGTAAAAGGAGGCTGATAGTATGATGACTTCTGTAATGGGTTTACACGACATTGATGTTTCTGAATTCTTAGACGTGCTTGACAGTTGCGAGGGCAATGTATACCTTGTCACCCGTGAGGGCGATAAGCTCAACCTGAGAAGCAGACTGAGCCAGCTGCTCGGTATCACCCGACTGATGGAAGGCGGCAGAATCACCGAGGCGTTCATCCTCTGTGACAATCCTGCCGATGAACAGAAGCTTTTCAGACTGAATATGTTCGGTAACACCGAGCACACCGCCTGAGCAACCTGACTACCTATCAGGCAATGCGGTAAAACAGAAACCAACATTTTTAATTTGCTAATCACTACTTTTTTCATGTTAATTTAAATCCTAAAGCAAAAGGGGCGTTCCTTCGGGAGCGCCTCTTTTGCTTATATTTGTATATTCTCCTTCCGATCGACATATATTAGAACTATATCAGATAAGGAGAATCATTATGTCAATCAGTCTCAACAAGGAAAAAATCAAAACCTACGTCTTTTCCATCCTCGTGCCGCTGGTGCTCGGGGCGATCGTCGGCGTGCTGACTACGCGCACCATGCACTATGAGAACCTCACAAAGCCCGCTCTCGCGCCGCCCGCGATCCTCTTCCCCATCGCGTGGAGCATCCTCTACATCCTGATGGGTATCTCCCACGGGATGCTCAAATGGAGCCGGCTCGACTCGCCGGACACCGAGATCATCTACTACGCCCAGCTCATCGTCAACCTGATCTGGCCGATCCTGTTCTTCTCGCTGGAATGGCGGCTGTTCGCGTTTGTCTGGATCATCCTCTTGGATGT
>ONUI01000278.1 GCA_900320995.1 uncultured Eubacteriales bacterium | reverse complement strand
GGCTTCGGAAGCTCTTTTTTGTTGACCTTCTGGTTTTGGTTGAGCGGAATGCGGTCGATCTGCATCGTGACGGCAGGCACCATATAGGGAGGCTTGTCCTGTCTGATGAATTCTCCCATCGCTTCCACGTCAACAGGCTCATCGGAGACGACGTAAGCGGCGATGTACTTGCCGCCGCCGGGCTCGTCGTAAGCCTGAACGGTAGCGTCCTTGATGCCGGGGAATTTGCGGATGATGCCCTCGACCTCGCTGAGCTCGATGCGGAAGCCGCGGATCTTAACCTGACCGTCGTTTCTTCCGACAAAGTCCGTGCAGCCGTCGCTCATGAGGCGCACGATATCGCCGGTGCGGTAGGCGTGCTCATAGCCCGGTTCATCCGAGAACGGATTGCGGATGAACACCTCGGCGTTCTTTTCGGGACGGTTGAGGTAGCCTCTGCCGACCTGATGACCGGCGACGATCAGCTCGCCGGGTACGCCGAACGGAACGCGGCGCATATGCTTGTCAACGACATACTGCTTCATGTTGAACAGCGGCTTGCCGATCGGAACGCGGTCATACAGCTTTTCCATCGGGAAGAAGTGCGTACAGATCGTGCATTCTGTCGGGCCGTAGATGTTATAAAATTTGAAACCGCGCGGCGGCTCGACCGGAACCAGCTTTTCACCGCCTACGGACAGGTGATGCGGATTGGTCGCGTCCGGGAACAGATCGGCGTACTGCCTGCCGACCTGCGTCGTCATGAACGTATGGGTGATACCGTTTTCGGTAAAGTATTTGTTGATGCTCACCAAATCAAGGCGGATGCTCTCGTCGATGATATGAAGCTGACCGCCGGCGAGCAGCACGGGGTACATATCGAGCATGTGCGCGTCGAAGCCGTAGCTGGCATAAGCCGACGCGCGGCTGGTCTCATCCATGTGATAGGTGTTGATGCACCAGTTGCAGAAGCAGCAAAGGTTGTGGTGCTCCAGAATGACGCCCTTGGGCACGCCGGTGGAACCGGATGTGTAGAGCATGATAAACAGATCTTCCGGATCGGGATTCTCACTTATCTTCTCTGCGTCGGGGAGATCCGGGATCTCGTCGGTATACAGCACCGGACCGGTGTAATTCGGCACCCTGTCCATCAGACTTCTGTCGGCGATCAGATATTGAGCGTCGGCGTCGCGGATCATAAATTCAAGGCGTTCGCTCGGATAGCTTGGGTCGAGCGGCTGATAGCCGGCGCCCGATTTGAGAACGCCGAACGCGGCGATCGGCATATACTCGCAGCGCGGTATCGAGCCTGTCCGTCTCGCGGTAGGTATAAGAACGGTCGAGGTAGACGACCGCGATATTGTCCGGCGTTTTTTCTGCCTGACGGCGGAACAAGGTCACCATATCGGTGATCTCATAGTCAAATTCAAAGTGATTCTCTGCGTCGAGCCTTTCAAGCTGACGGTCGGTCAGCATGACGATCTCGCTCAGCTTTTCACAGCGGAGCAGCTCCGTGATCACCTTTTCCAGACTTTCGAGCAACCCGAATACGATCTCGTCGTCATAGAGGTTTTGCTTGTACAGGGTATAGGCGCAGAACTTGCCCATATCTCTTCTGATCGTCAGTTCAAAGCCCACCTTTGTATCCCTCATCGGCATCAGCACGCCCTTCGCCTCATGACCGCAGAATTCGGTCGTGGTGAAGAGATCGCCCTGATACCCGAACAGGAATGTCGGGTTCAGCTTCGTTTCCTCGCAGAAATCCAGGAAGGAATACAGATCATTCTCACGGTTAAGGGTGATTTGCTTGTCGAGCTTTTGGAGAAATGCCTCGACCGTATCATCCTGTGAGAGATCGGTATAAACCGGGTAGGTCTTGACAAACATACCGATCGCGTTTTGCAGTCTTTGGTCTCTGCCGTGGTAGATGGTAGAAAACAGCGCTTGTTCGCTGCCGGAGTACTGTGACAGCACATACGAAAACGCGCCGTTGAACACCGTGCTCAGCTTTATGCCGCAGCGCTTCGCAAAAGCCTTCAGCGTGTCGGAATCGAAGCATGAGAAGGGATAGATGATCTCCTTGGCGACAGGCTCGCGGTCGTTTTTATCAGTGAAGATAGAGGAGTCGATATCAATGCCGTCGTATGTTTCAAGATAATACGCCCTTGCTTTTTCGTATTCCTCGGTTTTGAGCCGCCGCGCTTCCTCAAGAGAAAAGTCGTTGGCGGTGAATTCCTCCGGATCGATGGATTCTCCGTTATAGGCGCGGTTGATCTCCTCCGTCAGCACGGTGTTGGCAGTGCCGTCAAAGACGATGTGATGGATATCGTAGAACAGCGTGTTGCCCTTTGCGGAACGGATGATGTAAAAGCGGAACAAAATATCCTTGTGCAAATCAAAGGGTTTGACGAGCGAGTACAGGTCGATGTCGTCCGCGTCAATGACGGTCACCTCCACCTCGCATTCGCGCAGGTATTTGAACGCATCTCCGTTTTCGTCAACATCAAAGGCGGATCTCAAGCACGGATGGGCGTCGACGACCGTGCGGATCGCTTTGGTCAGCCGCTCTAAGTCAACGTCACTTCCAAGTTCGATTTTCAGGGGCAGGTTATAGGCGGCGTTTTCCGGATCTGCCAGAATAAAGTCCGCGAAATTGATAAAGGTATTGTCATTGATCCTGCGGGTCAGATATTTGCCCTGCAGCGGAGAATCCGCGAACCGCTGCGCGGTAACAGCCCTTCTCCGGGCCAGAATGGCTTCCTGGGCCGGCGTGCAGCGCAGCTTCAGCTTTCGGATATAATAGAGGGGATAACGGATCTGATGATGAATGCCCAGAGCAATCAGAATGTCCGGATCCAGGTTGGCGTTCATATGCGTATGCAGGTCCGTGCGGAACTTATAATCCCTGGGGATATAGGTCTTGACCAGGGTCTGCCAGG
>ONUI01000106.1 GCA_900320995.1 uncultured Eubacteriales bacterium | reverse complement strand
TTATACTTGGAAGCGCGGCTCCAGTTGATCGCGTTCATGTTGTCAGGTGAACGGTAGGAGTTCTGATCGCCGTACTTGGTGCGGCAGAACTCGGTACCCGCTACGGTGAACGGAATACCCTGAGCGGTCAAAGCGGAGGTCAGACCGAGCTTGACCTGACCGAGCACCTTGGCGTCGGTGGTCTCAACGATATTCTTGTTGGTGTTATACAGAGTGGGATCGTCCTTACCGGTCTTGAAGCCGGAGGTTCTGTTCGCCGCTAAGATCTTATCAAAGAGCGTGAAGTTATCATGGTTATCGGTGTACTGGATCATCTGCTCGGGCTTAGCGCCGGAGAAATCGGTCGCGGTACCGCCCGCAGCCTTCAGGACCTCGGTAGCGGAGCCGCCGTTGAGGAAGCCGGTACCGGTAGCGGTCTCATGGCTGCCCTTGAGCGCATCGGAGTAGCCTTCGTTGAAGCCGCCGACTCTGGTCAGAGAAGCGATGTTGCCCTTGCTGACAGCGTTGGTGATACCGTTGTCGGAACCGCCTGCCCACGGCTCGCCATACATCAGAATACGGGAATCAACCTGGTCAAGAGCGGATCTCCATGCCTTGACGGAGTTGGTGTCGAAGCATCCCATCAGGTCAAAACGGAAGCCGTCGATATGATACTCATTTGCCCAGTAAAGCAGAGAATCCTGGATGTACTGGCGGGTCATTGCCTTCTCGGAAGAGAGAACGTTGCCCAGACCGGAACCGTTATGATAGGTGTTGCCTGCCATGTTGGACATACGATAGAAGTATTTCGGAACTGTCTTGGAGAACGGAGAGCCCTCACGAACGAAGGTGTGGTTGTAAACAACGTCCATGACGACGGAGATACCGCGGTCATGCAGCGCCTGAACCAGCATCTTGAACTCCTTGATACGGGTATTGCCGTCATAAGGATCGGAGGAGTATGAGCCTTCGGGAACATTGTAGTTCTTGGGATCATAACCCCAGTTGCGCTTGATCTGGTTATCGGTCTCGTCGATAGACGCGAAGTCCTCGACAGGCATCAGCTGTACGCAGTTGACGTTGTGCTCGACCAGATAGTCAACACAGGAAGCAACAGCGCCTTCGCCGCCCACAGTGGTGTTACCCTCGGTGAACGCGAGATACTTACCGCGGTTTTCTTCACTTACGCCGGAAGAAACATCGATAGAGAAATCACGAACGTGAACTTCCCATACGACCGCTTCTCCGGGGTTGTTGAACAGAACATGGCTGTCCTGATCCCAACCGACAGGGTCGGTGGAGTCGAGGTCAACGACCATGGAACGGTCGCCGTTCGCGCCGACGCCCTTTGCATACGGGTCAACCGTCTCGTTGACAACGCCGTTGCGTGTAACGAGATAGGTGTAATAGGTGTTCTTGAGGTCGCCGGACTTGGTCAGGGACCAGATACCGGTGGTGCTGTCATAAGTCATGGCGGAGGTGCCGAGAACGGCAGCGCCTGACTCAGCGTCGGTACCGGTGGTAAACATTTTTACCATCACAGAGGTAGCTTCGGGAGCCCACACCTTAAAGGTAGTGGCACTCGGCGTATAGGTCGCGCCGAGATTCTTCTCCGCAGCCGCCTTTGTGGCGTAGTTCTCGAGATAGGACTGGTTGGAATAACCGGTGCCGGACAGATCCGCCTCAGCAGCAGAAGCCGCTACGGTGAATACTGACATCAGCATCAGCACAGCCAGTGCTATGGAGATAATCCTACGAATTTTCATGTAATCCTCTCCTTCATAAAGAATACGTACTGTGAATCGGCTTATCACAAGATATACCAATCCAGTTACATTCATTATAGCATAACAACAAAAATAAATAAATGAAAAACAAGATTTTTAGTGACGATGTTTTGCACAATCTTTTTGACTGTTTTTTGTTGATAATGACAAAGCAAGATTCTATTTGCACAAAAAATACTGTGTCGCTGTTTTCGACAGAAAACGTTTTTCTCGTCTATTATTCCGAAACAGAAAAAAGGCGTTTCAAATCGAAACACCTCTTCCCTAACCATTTCGTCATTGCGAGGCTTGCATAAGCCGTGGCAATCTCAACCGCATACATTTTGTCATTGCGAGGCTTGCATAAGCCGTGGCAATCTCAACCGCATACATTTTGTCATTGCGAGGCTTGCACAAGCCGTGGCAATCTCAACCGCATACATTTTGTCATTGCGAGGCTTGCACAAGCCGTGGCAATCTCAACCGCTTAATGTATCTTGATATCCGTGAACCCTACGCCGAAGCCGGTACCGAGGGTGATGCACACCGATTGATCGACGTCCGCGAAGTACAGCGCCGACGCGGTGCTGTCATGCACCAGCCTGACCTTGATATCGCGGTGCAGTTCTCCGGACAGGTCATCCTCCAACACGGCGGCATAGTCCGGATTGATGGCGCAGAGCTTCGCGTATCCGCCGCGCACGCCGTTCAGCAAGCCGTTGTGCGTATAGTTGGCGATGCTGATCAGGATCGTATCATCCAACGTCGCGGGATCGGCAGCGCGATATGACGCGGCGATCGTGTTGACGATATAGCGGTGCAGCTCGATCGCCTCACGGCGTTTCTCGTCTTCACTGTCAAAATGGCTCTTCATGTACAGAGACGGCAGGCTCTCGTGCGCGGTGAACTCCGCAATCTCGCCGCCGGATTTTTTGATGACCGCGCGCTTGATCCCCGTATGCCCGAAATCCAGCACCAAACATGATGTATCATTCTTCATCAGCTTTTGCGCCAGCCCCATCATGCCGATGTAGGTGCCATTATCAAAGAGCATGATGTGGTACGGCTTTTCGCCCGCGCTATCAAAGATCGTCTGGATATCTTCTTTGAAGCGTCTGCCCATCATCGAGCTTGCCAGACCGCCGGTGAGGATGACGGTCTTGAGCGAGCGCCAGTATTCCCAGCAGGCGTCGTCCCAATCGTCACGCGCCAGACGATTTTCCCGCTCCCCTTTTTTGAGCGCCAACAGCAGCAGTCCGAGGCGGTTGCCGAACTGCTTGACGACGCGTGCCGCCATCTGACGATAACGCGCGTCGTCGGACTCGAGCGACTCATTCAAAATCTGCGGCAATCTGTAATCGGGTTCCTCGCTCAGATCGATCCCGTAGCGGCGCGACACGCGTCTGATACAAGCGACGATCGCGGGTGTGGAGAAGATCTCATTGAAGCCCATCCCCTCGATCTCATCTTCGATCCCGTACAGCGGGAGCTTTTTGAGTACCGCGCGGTTGAGTGAGCAGCGCGGGGATAAGTATTCGGTTTTATCCTCTTTGGAATAACAGATAAACGGATTATTCATATAAAACACCTTTAAAAGGTTTCTTTTTACTATAAAGGATCAGCCCCACTGAATCAGAGATTGAACAAAAAAGGTTATCCCCTCATCCGAGCTCGCTCTACGCGAGCCCACCTTTTCCTTGCAGGAACGGCAACCCTTTTGGGCTTTGCCCATTTCCCCTAACAGGGGAATCTCCCCGAGGGGAAGGCTTGAAGCAACTGCGTAACGATATCACGAACCCGCGGACTCATACGCCCGCAATCCTCTGTTCCAGACAAACACGGCAAGCGCGAACATTACTGTTCCCGCGATCACCGTGCCGCCGATACAAAACAGCGGATTTTTACCGGTCAGAAAGTAACTCGCCGGAAAATACGCGGTAAAGGCGAACGGGATCACATAGGTGATGATCGTCTGCACCGCCTTATTGTAAATGGTGACCGGATATTTGGAGAAGTCGTTGACCATATACAGCATATGGATGATATGACCGCTCGCTTTTGTCCAGAACGCGATCGCCGCGGTCATGATCTTCAGCGAGGTGTAGATCAGTGTCGCGAATACGACCGCGACCAACGCCAGCGGTATCGTGTACCAGTGAAACGGCATATCGAGCTGCGGAACGGAATAACCGAGTAGCAGGATACAGGACAGCATCTCGCCGAACGCGTCGACGCAGAAATTCTCCGAAACAACATGAAACAGCGTGTTGATGGGGCGCGTCAGGTATTTATCGAATTCGCCCTTGCGGACGATACGGTAGCCCACCATCCACAGGTTATCGGTCAGAAGATGATCCAGTGACTTCGGGATCAGCGAAAAGCCGTAGATGAACAGGATCTGCGGAAAGGTATAGCCGATCAGCGAAGGGATCTGGCTGAAAATGATGCCGAGAAACAGGATCTGGATCGCCTGTGTGATCAGCAGACCGATCGCACCGAGCAGGAAATCCACCTTATATTCCATCAGCTTTTTCAGATATTGGACAACAAAAATGCGGTGGAGGCGTAAATATCTTTTCATCTCTCAACCTCCCTGCACCGAAAGGTGCCTGACCGCGCTGCGCCAGATCAGCTTGGTGACGCCGTACATCACGATGACCCAAAAGATCTGCAGCCCGAAGCTCCACAGGATCTGTGACGTCGAATACATCCCCATGTAGATCATCACGGGCGTATACGACAGCGACGCGAACGGCAGGATGTTCAGCACCGCCGCCAGTCCCGACGGCATGAACGCGAGCGGGATGATCGCGCCCGACAGGAAGGAGACCAGCGTTTCCTTGATCAGCGTCGTGCCCCACAGATTCTTGAAGAAGAACGCCATAAAGCCGTAGCATACATTAAAATAGAAAGAGATCATGTAAGCCAGAAGCAGACTGACGATATATAATAAAAAGTAACCGATCTGAAATCGCACTTCGCCGCAAACGGCATAGCGGTAGATCTCCACACCCGCTACCATCGGCACAAAGATCATCGAGATCGAGATCAACCGACTGCCCAGCTCCTGAAACAGAAAGCACATCTCAAAGGAGCACGGCTTGATCATTCGCATGGCGATAGAGCCATCGATGATCTCCTCGCCCACCGCGAACGCGCCGTCGGAGTAGGTCATGTAGCCCGTCAGAAAGGTGATGAAGATATAGACCACCATATCCTCGATGGTAAAGCCCATGAAGGTCTCGCTGTCAGAGCTGAGAAAGACCGCCTTCCATACAAAGTACATGATGAACGCCGCCATGATCTCGCCGATCAGATGACAGATAAAGTTCGCGCGATAGGCGATCATCTCCTGCATACCGGCGCGGGTGAACGGCTTATAGGTACGGAAAAAGCGTTTGATCCGACTCATAGGCTCACCTCACGGCGGTACAGGCGCTTGATAATCTCCTCGATTTCGACGCCCTTGATATTCAGATCCTTGACATGGACGGTCGACAGGGTATAGGAAATGACGTCCTCCACGCTCACCTTGGCGGTATCAAAGCGCACACGCGCCAAACTGCCGTCACGCTCGGCGCTGAGCTCATCCTCTGTCAGATGAAAGCGGCGGTGATAATCGAGCAGCTTGAAGTCCGGAGCGTTGACCAGCTCGAATTCGAGCGTGCGCACATCGCCGAAATTGCGCTTCAACTCCGAGAGCCCGCCGTCAAACACCTTTTTGCCCTTGTCTATCATCACGATACGCTCGCACAACAGCTCGATATCCGCAAGGTCGTGGGTGGTGAGGATCACGGTCGTGCCCTCTTCTTTGTTGATCTTCATGATCGCGTTGCGGATGTTATCCTTGACGACAACGTCCAGACCGATGGTCGGCTC
>ONUI01000271.1 GCA_900320995.1 uncultured Eubacteriales bacterium | reverse complement strand
CTCCCAGTCGCTAAGATCAGGCTTGTGAGATTTTAGATTCAGCTCGCGGCATACGATATCGGAGAGGTGCGCTTTTTCGAGCATCAAGGGCGCTTCATACAGCACCGGCAGGGTGAGATTCTCGATCACGCAGTCAGGCCATACATTACAAAAACCTGCGATCTTATCGAAGATCGCTTTGTCGGTGATCGGCTCATCGGTACGCAGGATGATGATATCGGGCGATACGCCGAGACCCTGCAATTCCTTTACGGAGTGTTGGGTGGGCTTGCTCTTATGCTCGCCGGACGCTTTGAGATACGGCACGAGGGTCACATGGATGTACAGGCGGTTATCCTCCCCTACCTCGTGACCGACCTGTCGGATCGCCTCGATAAACGGCTGGCTCTCGATATCGCCGATGGTGCCGCCGATCTCGGTGATGACGACGTCAGCGTCTGTCTTTTTGCCGACGCTGTAGATGAATCGCTTGATCTCGTCCGTGATATGCGGGATGACCTGTACCGTCTTGCCGAGATACTCGCCGTGACGCTCCTTGTTGAGCACGTTCGAGTAGACCTTTCCGGTGGTGAGATTGCTGTATTTGTTCAGGTTTTCATCTATGAATCGCTCATAATGACCGAGATCGAGATCGGTCTCGGCGCCGTCCTCGGTCACATACACCTCGCCGTGCTGGTACGGGCTCATGGTACCGGGATCGACGTTGATATAAGGGTCGAGCTTTTGGGCGGCGACCTTCAAGCCGCGCGCTTTCAAAAGTCTGCCGAGAGATGCGGCGGTGATGCCTTTGCCCAGTCCCGACACAACGCCTCCGGTCACAAATATATATTTTGTCATACATACACCTTCCTCTATGAATGTCATTGCGAAGCCGCAAAGCGGCTGTGGCAATCTCAACCGATTATCAAATATGAATGTCATTGCGAGAAAAGACGTACGTGTCCAATCTCAACCATACTAATTGTCATTGCGAAGCCCGTCAGGGCTGTGGCAATCTCAACTGATTTAAGGTTGGGATTCCCACGTCGGAGCGATGCTCCTCCTCGGAATGACGAAAAATAAGGTCGAGATTCCCACGTCGGCAAAGCCTCCTCGGAATGACTGTTTATTTATAGATTTGTATATCCCATCAGGCTTTCGTCCACCTCGCGGGCGCAATGCTGTGCATATCGCCGGCTGTGAACACTCTGTCAACAGAGGTCTGATGACTGCCCGTTTCTGTCTGCACATTAGTCCTGCCGTCGAGAGCTACGCCGAACGCTTCGGTGACATAGCTCTCGCTGCCCAAGAAGCCTGCAGCGATCAACAGCAGCTCGACGTCTACTGTGTATTCGCTGCCCTCGATCGATACCATCCGCAATCTACCGGTCGCTTCATCCTTCTCGGCGTTCAGCTTAACGAGCACCGCCTGTTTGAGCTTTCCGTTTTCATCGGAGATCAGCTTTTTCACGGTCGTCTGATAGACTCTCGGATCGCTTCCGTAGACCGCCACCGCTTCTTCCTGACCGTAATCGGTCTTGCAGACGCGCGGCCATTCCGGCCACGGATTGTCCTCTGTACGGGTATCGGGGAGCTTGGGCATCATCTCGAGCTGGATGACGCTCTTCGCGCCGTGACGAACGCAGGTGCCGACGCAGTCGTTGCCGGTATCTCCGCCTCCGACGATCAACACATTTTTATCCTTGGCAGAGATATAGGTTCCCTCCTGCAAACCGTTGTCGAGCAGCGCCTTGGTGGTGGATCGCAAAAAATCGACCGCAAAATACACGCCGTCCGCTTCTCGCCCTTCGACCGCGATATCACGCGGATGTGAAGCGCCGCAGGCGAGGATCACACGATCATATTGAGAGAGCAACTCTTCGGCAGATACATCGACGCCGACATTGACGTTCTTTTTGAATGTAACGCCCTCGGCTTTCATCACGTTGATCTTGCGCTCGATGATCTGCTTTTCGAGCTTCATGTTCGGGATGCCGTACATCAGCAGTCCGCCGACGCGGTCGCTTCGCTCATAAACGGTGACAGAATGTCCGCGGCGGTTGAGCTGATCGGCGGCGGCAAGCCCCGAGGGGCCTGAGCCGATGACCGCGATCTTCTTCCCTGTCCGCTGCTTCGGCGGTATTGGCTCCGCCCAGCCCTCTTTATATGCCGTTTCGATGATATCATATTCATTGGCGCGGACCGTGACAGGCTCGCCGTTTGCGCCGCAGGTACACGCCTTTTCGCATAACGCCGGACACACGCGCGAGGTGAACTCGGGGAAGCTGTTGGTCATCTTCAGCCGATGGTACGCCTGCTTCCAAGCACCGAGGCTGACGAGATTGTTCCACTCGGGGATCAGGTTGTTCAGTGGACAGCCCGATATCATCCCGCCGATCGACATCCCCGACTGACAGAACGGCACGCCGCAGTGCATACACCGCTCGCCCTGACGCTTTCGCTCCGCTTCACTGATCGGGGTGTGGAACTCGTTAAAATGTTTGATGCGTTCCTCCGCGGAACAGGCGGGGTTATCCTGTCGTGTATATTCCATAAATCCGTTGGGATTTCCCATACTGCATTCCTCCTTATCTCGAGCGGATCAGCTGATAGAAGGCTTCGATCTTCGCGCTGTCCTCATCAAGACCGTTCTGCTTGCCTTCCTCGATCGCTTCGGTGATGATCCTGTAATCGTGAGGGATGATCTTTTTGAACTTCGGCAGATAAGCGTCGAAGTCAGAAAGGATCCGCTTGCCCTTTTCGGAGCCTGTCGCCTCTACGTGCTCCGTGATCAGCGCTCTGAGCTCGTCGATATCCCTTTGCTCGCTCAGCTCGGAGCACTCGACCAGCTCCTTGTTCAGCCGCTTGTACAGGTGATGGTGTTCATCCAGTACATAGGCGACGCCGCCCGACATACCGGCGGCAAAATTCTTGCCGGTGCTGCCGAGGATGACGACCTTGCCGCCTGTCATATATTCGCATCCGTGCTCGCCGACGCCTTCGACGACTGCTATCGCGCCGGAATTGCGCACGCAAAA
>ONUI01000185.1 GCA_900320995.1 uncultured Eubacteriales bacterium | reverse complement strand
TACGCGCCGTATACCGGCGAGCAGAGATGCAGAGTATTCTACTGTGATCCGATGGCTTCATGGCAAAAAGCGGAGATCGAAAAGAACCATGAATACATCCGCTATGTGATCCCGAAGGGAAAGAGCCTTGACGGTTACACCGATGATGACATTACCTTGCTGATGAACCATATTAACAGTACCAAACGCATGAGTCTCGGCGGAAAATCTCCGTATGAGATGGTCGCTGAGGGTGATGAGAGCATGAAGTGGTTGATGCAGATAATGGGAATGGACGCCATCCCTGCGGATGACGTCCACCTCAAGCCGGATCTATTGATCCGGTAACCACAAAATAAATCCAACACGCAGACAGTAAAGCAGACTCGCTATTCAATATTTTGAAGTCACGGCGTATTGCGTTTACTTTTGCGAATCTAAACGCGGTAGGTCAGCTTTGCTGTGCCCTGTGATGTTGAATTTGTGTTCATTATACCATGTTTTCTTCATTTTTCTACCCCTGTTTTCACTTTTAAACACTCTTTTTTCAAATTGCATGATTTGATATGGACATCTACTCTTTCATTCAAGCTAAGATTGTAGGAACGAACAATGCTTATTTGTAAAGGAGAATGACCATGTTATTTGAAAGAACTTTTGACAAGCCCGAGAACATTATGGACGCCGCCGCTCAGGAGACTTCCTCCATGCGCGATATGCGCATCATGCGCGCGCAGCGCAGTGAGAGAGGCTGGCTGCTCAAGTACATCACCCTCGACGATGATTATCCCATCGCCGCCATCGAGCGCAGCTTGACCCGCAAGCTCGGCGAGGCGGTCAGCATGGTGAACCTGCACTATGATTTCGACACCGCTGCACGACTCATCTATGCGTAAATGGAACGATATAACTCTGCAATGTAAATATATACCCAACCATCAAACAAGGCTGCCTGATAATCGATCAGACAGCCTTTTTTAATGTGCGTTTGTTGCAATGGTGAGAGTTATCAAACCGCCGATGACGTAGAACAGCGGCGATACACGTTTCAATAATGCGCCGATGTGACATAAAACATGAGTTGAATGCGGATCATCGTCGGACTTGAGCAGTCCGATGTTATCGAGATGAATACCGAGGCAGTAAAAGAAATGTGCGCCGAAGATGCAAAAGATACCCGATAGGATCAGCATGTTTGCCGTCATCGGTGCGTTCGGGAAGCGATTGAAGATGATAAGCGGATTGAAGTAGATACCGACAAACGCAAAAGCGAACACAAGCGGCAGAACAGTATTGCCGAGAGCAATCTCTGCTTCGTTGGTATTGCGGTAATAGAAGATGTTGCTGATAACGGCGAAGAGTACCAATATCGCGAGAAATCCCCATTTCAAAGGAGCATAGCCGCTTTCCGCGCTCAGATTGCCAAAGCCTTTTGCGACGAATAAAAGCGCCAGTCCGAACACAAATGTGATCGAGTCGATCACATATAATTTCCTGTTCATTGGTTCCTCCCTTTTGATGATACGATGTACCAACTATCTTTGCTTGACAATATGTTCCAGTAGCGCCTTGCACCCTACAGTGATATCATCCCATGTCGCCGCAAAGTCGCCCGTATACCACGGGTCGGCGACGTCGCGCGTACTTCCCGCGTATTCCATCAGCAGGTGCACCTTGCCCTCGGGATCACTGCCGATGATCCGCATGATGTTGCGATGATTGTTCCGATCCATGATCGGGATGTAATCGTAGCGCTCATAGTCGGTGGCGGTCATCTGACGGGCGTATTTGCCGGAGCAGGACAGACCGTGCTTTTGAAGCTCACGCCGCGCAGGGGGATAGACAGGATTGCCGAGCTCCTCGCGGCTGGTGGCGGCGGAGGCAATCTCAAATTCCTTTTCCAGTCCCGCCTTTTTGACATAATCTTTCATCACGAATTCCGCCATCGGACTGCGGCAGATGTTCCCGTGACAGACGAATAATATCTTGATCATATCGCACCTCAACACTTTTATTCAAAATAGTCATTGCAAGGGGCGCAAAGGATAAGGGTGAGATTGCCGCGTCGGAACGATGTTCCTCCTCGCAATGACAATCTGAAATGCGCCCCGTGGCAATCTCAACCGATTTCCTGATTCTGATATCATTATACAACAGTAATGAACTGAGAGCAAGTCCGAGTCCAGATTTATTCTCGGTTTATTAAGGTAATATTGTACAGTTTTCCGGTCATATTCTTGTATGCTATGAGGATAGAAAAAACGTCGACAATACTGGTATAATATAAATCCGCTGTATCCTCTTTGACCGCGAGGGCAATATGTGTTCGGTAGCGCAAAAGGAATTCACCCAGTATTTTCCGCAGCCCGGATGGGTCGAGCATGACGCCAACGAGATCTGGCAGACGCAATTAAGCGTCGCGCGTGAGGCAATGCGCAAGATCGGCGCGACCTATGACGAGATCGCCGCGATCGGCATCACCAATCAGCGCGAGACCACCATCGTATGGGACAAGGCGACGGGTCAGCCGGTCAGTCACGCGATCGTCTGGCAGTGCAGACGAACCGCCGATTATTCCGATCAGCTCGTCGAAAAGGGCTTGACCGAGAGCTTTCGTGAAAAGACGGGTCTGGTCATCGATCCCTACTTTTCCGCGACAAAGCTGCGCTGGATCCTAGAGAACGTCGAGGGCGCGCGTGAACGCGCCGAGCGCGGCGAACTGCTCTTCGGCACGGTCGACACATGGCTGATGTTCAAGCTCAGTAAGGGCAGGATCCATGTCACCGACTACTCTAACGCCTCGCGCACCATGCTGTTCAATATCAATACCCTCAAGTGGGATGAAGATATTCTGAAAGAGCTCGATATCCCCGCCGCCATGCTGCCCGAGGTCAAGCCCTCGAGCTGTATCTACGGCACCTCCGACCCCGAATTCTTCGGCGGCGAGATCCCGATCGCTGGAGCCGCGGGCGATCAGCAGGCGGCGCTGTTCGGACAAACGTGCTTTCATGAGGGTGAGGCAAAGAACACCTACGGTACCGGCTGTTTCATGCTGATGAACACGGGCGAAAAGCCTGTCTATTCCGAGAACGGATTGCTCACCACTATCGCGTGGGGGCTGGACGGCAAGGTGAATTACGCGCTCGAAGGCTCCGTCTATGTTGCCGGCGCTGCGATCCAGTGGCTCCGTGACGAGCTCAAGCTGATCGATGGCTCACCCGACAGCGAATACTTCGCCACCCGTGTGAGCGATACCGCAGGATGTTATGTCGTGCCGGCGTTCACGGGCTTGGCCGCGCCGCATTGGGATCCCTACGCGCGCGGCGCGATCATGGGACTGACCCGCGGCGTGAACAAATACCACCTGATCCGCGCGACCTTGGAATCGCTCGCCTTCCAGACCAACGATGTGCTCCACGCCATGGAGCTGGATTCCGGCATCCGTCTGGATTCGTTGAAGGTCGACGGCGGCGCGAGCATGAACAACTTTTTGATGCAGTTCCAGGCGGACGTGATGAACGCCCCCGTACACCGTCCCGCCTGCGTCGAGACCACCGCGATGGGCGCGTCGTACCTCGCGGGTCTGGCGGTCGGCTTCTGGGCGGATAAAGAGGACGTCAAGCGCCAGTGGCGCATGGAGCGCCAGTTCCTGCCCGAGCGCGACGATGAGTGGCGTGAAAAAGAGATCACCGGCTGGAACAAGGCAGTCGCCGCCACCAAAGGATGGGCGAAGTAGAGTGAGGAGCTAAAAAGGCTTCCCCTCGGATAAACACTGATTAATGCGGTTTTCGTATTCGATGTCATTCCGAGGAGGGGCAACCCCCCGACGTGGGAATCCCCCTGATAGGGGTAGAAGCTCACTGTTTATGACATGAATGACAAGGGGATTGCCACAGCCTGCCGTTTCACGGCACCTCCCTGACGGGAGGCTTCGGGCTTCGCAATGACACCGATATTATTACGTCGATTTATTCGGCGGATAGCCGAGGGGAAGGCTATTGATCCAATAAGTGAGGAACAAGATATTATGTACGACATCATTATCCTCGGCGCGGGCGTGATCGGTTGCGCCGTGGCGAGAGAACTCAGCAAATACAACGCTAAGATACTGGTGCTCGAGAAAAACGAGGACGTATGCTCCGGCACCAGCAAGGCGAACAGCGGCATCGTCCACTCGGGCTATGACGCGCACAACGGCACCCTCAAGGCGAGGTTCAATATCGAGGGCAACCGCATGATGGGCGACGTCTGCGACGAGCTGGACGTTCCCTTTGACCGTATCGGTTCACTGACCGTCTGCACGGATGAAAAAAAAATCGCCGATCTCGAAGCGCTCAGGGAGAGGGGAGAGAAGAACGGCGTAGAGGGGCTCAGGATCCTCGACCGCGCGGAATTGCTCGCGATGGAGCCGCATATCGGCGATGAGGTCGTCGCCGCGCTCTACGCGCCTACGGCGGGCGTGATCTGTCCGTTCAAGCTGACCATTGCCTTTGCCGAGAACGCCGCCGTCAACGGCGCAGAATTCCGCTTCGACAGCGAAGTTATGAACGTTTATCAAGATGACGGCGTATGGCACGTTGTGACCGATGACGGAGGATATACGGCTGCGGTCGTAGTGAATGCCGCGGGCGTTTACGCGGATGTATTCCACAATATGGTATCCGCGAAGAAACTGCGCATTACCCCGCGCCGCGGCGACTATATCCTGCTCGATCGCGCGGTACAGGGCTTTGTGAACCATACCATTTTCCAGTTGCCCACCAAGCTCGGTAAGGGCGTTCTGGTCACGCCCACCGTCCACGGCAACACTATCGTCGGACCCACCGCCGTGGATATGGACGACAAGGAGTGTACCGCCACCTTTGCCGACGGCATCGACAGCGTGATCGAAAAATCGGCGCTCAGCGTCAAAGCCCTCCCGACCCGACAGGTCATCACCTCTTTTGCGGGCTTACGCGCGCATGAGGACGGCGGGGATTTTATCCTCGGCGAGCCTGACGACGCGCCCGGCTTCTTTGACTGCGCGGGCATCGAAAGCCCCGGCTTGACCGCGTCGCCCGCCATCGGCGTGTATATCGCCGAGTTGATTCGGAAAAAACACAGCCTGAGCGAGAAAGAGGATTTCATCGCTCAGCGTAAAGATATTCTGAACCCCTCGACCTTATCGATTGAGGAGCGTAACGAACTGATCCGCCGTGAACCCGCGTACGGCAACATCATCTGCCGCTGTGAATCCGTCACCGAGGGCGAGATCCTCGACGCGATCCGCCGTCCTGTCGGCGCGCGTTCTCTCGACGGCGTCAAGCGCCGTACCCGCGCGGGAATGGGGCGCTGTCAGGCGGGCTTTTGCAGCCCCAAGGTGATGGAGATATTGCGCCGTGAGCGGAACATCGACCTGACCGAGGTCACGAAGAGCGGCGGCGCGTCCAAGATCGTTTTCGCACGGACAAAGGATGGTGACAGCAATGAATAAGGTAGATATCGTCATCGTCGGCGGAGGACCCGCGGGATTGGCGGCGGCTGTCGCGGCATATGATGACGGCGCGAAAAACATCCTGATCTTAGAGCGTGATGAGCAGCTCGGCGGCATCCTCAACCAGTGCATCCACAACGGCTTCGGTCTGCACACCTTCAAGGAGGAGCTGACCGGCCCCGAGTACGCCGACCGCTTTATCCGGCAGGTGAGCGAACGCAAGATCCCGTATCTGCTGAACACCATGGTCATGGAGATTTCACCCGACAGGGTCGTGACCGCCATGAACCGTGAGGACGGCATGTTTCAGATCGAGGCAAAGGCGGTCATCCTCGCGATGGGCTGTCGTGAACGGCCCCGT
>ONUI01000048.1 GCA_900320995.1 uncultured Eubacteriales bacterium | reverse complement strand
CGCTACCAGCTACAAGACCAATGACGGCGTGAACGACGTCACACTGAAGCTGACCGGCTCTGACAACAACTATACCGATACCGTGACCGTGACTGCTTCCTACACCGGCGTCAAGGCTGACACCGCGTATTCCTTCGAGAATGTTCCCGCGGGCGAATATACCCTCAGCGTAGAAAAGGGCAATCACGTGACCCGTGAGTATACCGTTTCCGTGTCTGCTGATACCGTGCAGAACGTCAAGATCTGCCCGATCGGCGACGCCGACAGCAACGGCAGAGTCAATTCCGCTGACGCGAAGAGAACTTCTCAGCACGCGAACGGTCAGATTGATCTTAAGGAGATCGACCCCTATCAGTTTGCGTGTGCCGATACTGCCGCTCCCAAGAACAGAATCAATTCTGCTGACGCAAAGGCGATCTCTCAGCATGCCAACGCGCAGAAGAGTCTGTGGACTGTAACCGCTGAGTAATTCTGTTCAAGCTGATCACTGTTAAAGAATCTATCACCCCCGCTTCACTTGAGGTGGGGGTTGAATAATTCTCTTACAGAATAATTATTTTACGCTAAAAAAACACTTGATTTTTTCAATAAAGTGTGGTAAAGTAATAGAGCTGAATCAAATACGGAGGCTTAGCTCAGCTGGTTAGAGTACCTGCTTGACGTGCAGGGGGTCATTGGTTCGATTCCAATAGTCTCCACCATTTGAAATAACAGGGACACCATTTTGGTGTCCCTGTTATTTCAATTATAACAAGCAAAGTGAGAGACTATTGGAATCGAAGGCGAGCGTGTCAAGCCGTAAGCTGTGCGCACGGAGTAGACAAAAATGATTCAGAGAATCATTTTTAGCGAGAGCGTAGATCGATTTGGGGTCCCCGACACGCCCCGCGTGGTGGGGAGAGGAGGAGCCACGAAGCGAACAAGCCGTATCATACTTGATACGACGACTCAGCGAAGTGAGCGACGACGTGTTGTCGCTCCGAATGCGGGGCAGTTGTTTCCCGATAGAAGAAGCGGCAATAGTCTCCACCATTTAAAATAACAGGGACACCATTTTGGTGTCCCTGTTATTTTAATTATAACAAGCAAAGTGAGAAACTATTGGAATCGAACATAGAGGATATGATCTTGTATTTGAGATTGACAAAGATTATTGTCGATATTATAATTGATTAGGATTCATTTGGCATAATTCGACATTGAATACGAATAATATCATAAAGAGGGTATCAATATGCAAATGGTGTTGCAGATCGTTCTGCTGCTCGCCGGCTTTGTCGCGCTGATCAAGGGTGCGGATCTGTTTGTGGACGGCAGCTCGTCGCTTGCCGCAATTTTTAAAGTCCCGTCGGTCATCATCGGTCTGACGATCGTGGCGATGGGTACCAGCGCGCCGGAGTTGGCGGTCAGTACCGCGGCGGCGATCAACGGCTCTAATGAGATCGCCGTGAGCAACGTGGTCGGCTCGAACCTGTTCAACCTTTTGATGGTGCTGGGCGTATGCGCCTTGATCAAGCCGCTTCCGATCGATAAGGTCATCAAAAAGCGTGATTTTCCGTTCTCGATCATCGTCACGATCGCCTTGTTCGTCGCGCTGGGCATCGGCGCTTTACAGACGACCGACTTTGCGACGGTCAAGATGAGCGACAATGTATCGACATTAGAGCGATGGATGGGCATCAGCCTGTTGGTCATCTTTGTCGGGTATTTGATCTTCCTGATCCGCTCGGCGATCAAGAACAAAACCGAGGGTGAAGCTGTCAAGCAGATGTCGCCCCTCAAAAGCGTGCTCTTTGTGCTGATCGGTATTGGTCTGATCGTCGCGGGCGGACATTTTGTCGTCGAATCCGCTAAGTTTATCGCCGCGGCATTCGGTATGTCCGAGACGCTGATCGGTCTGACGGTCGTCGCGCTGGGCACCTCGCTGCCTGAGCTGGTGACCTCGGTAGTCGCCTCGCGCAAGGGCGAAAACGGTCTGGCGGTCGGCAATGTCGTCGGCTCCAATATCTTCAATGTCCTGCTGATCCTCGGCGTGTCCGGAACGATCAACCCTATCAAGGTCAACTTCGCGTCGATGGTCGACTTCTCGATCCTGATCGCCGCGTCGATTTTGGTCTTTATCTTCTCGCTGAGGAACAAGATCAACCGTCCTATGGGCGTTGTGATGATCCTGATCTATGTCGCGGCCATGGTGTTCGCGGTCGTCAGATAAAACAGGATTCGTGATTTCAACTGAATAAACCGATACGCTTCCGCTCATACTATGGGCGGAGGCGTTTTTTATGAAGAATTACAGACACGCAAAAGTGAAAAGACCGACGGAGCGCGTGAGCTTTTACATCGCGCTCTCCATCTGCATGATGGCGGTGGGATTTGCCGTGTGGACGGCGTATTCCACGCTGAGCGATACAACCGATCCGAGTGACAACACCTATTTTTCATCTCTTTCGACCGAGAACGCGGCGGTGGGGCAGGAGATGACCGGCGTGACGGTGGAAGCGACCGAGGCGGTGACTGAGCCGCCGACAGAGGAGCCGACAGAAGAGATGACCGAACCCGCGCGCAAGCTGGTCATCAGTGAAACCAAACCCACCGAGGCAAGGTCCGCCAATCAGAATATGGGATCGGATCAGCTGCAGGCAGTGCTGAACGTTGAAAACAGCCTGATCTATCCCGTCAAGAGTGGGCAGGTCACCAAGCCCTACAGCGAGGACGCGGTCTACAGCAAGACCCTGCGCGATTACCGCGCGCATGTCGGGTGCGATTTTGCCGCGGATGAGGGCGAGAATGTCTATGCTATGTGCGATGGTACAGTGAGCGATATTTCTGTATCGGAATTATACGGCGTGATCATCGAGGCGGATTGCGGCGACTGCTATGTCTATTACTGCGGTCTTGATTCACAGCTGACGGTGGAGAAGGGTCAGCGGCTCAGCACGGGCGATACGATCGGCACCGTGGCGCGGATCCCCTGTGAAAACGAGGATGAGCCGCATGTCCACATCGAGATCCGCTCGGGCAACCGCACCATCGATCCGCTGAGCGTGATCGAAAGCGACAGCTGAGGCATATCGGAACCGGATTTTGCATAGAATAAACCAAACTGCCCTCGACCCGTTCAGGGGCACGGATTCGGATGCATGAAGGAGTTTTGCGATTGTTCGCGGGATTCCTTCGGCATCCGGTTTCTTTTTGCGGGATGAACCGATGTACGCAAAGCGGCATAAGGACTCCGTTATAACGCCTGTTGAACAGCACTTATGTGAAGATCAAAAAATTCTTGACCGAAGTATTGACATTCTCGACGGCATTTGATATAATAACGCTTGTGGATGAAGCGATATGCTCCGACTCGGCACTCTCAGCCGTGTAAAATTATGAGAGAATACGCAGGTATGGCGGAATTGGCAGACGCGTACGGTTCAGGTCCGTATGAAAGCAATTTCATGCAGGTTCAAGTCCTGTTACCTGCACCACAAAAAGCTCGATTTTATCGGGCTTTTTGTATTTTACGGGGTTATTTTTCACTTGGCAGACGCGTAAGCTATACACCTTTTGGTTTGGCGTTTTTGCATAAACAAATTCCTGTTTTGTTGTGTGAAATGACAGGTTTTCTGTTTTGCAACGTCGTGCGTCTGCCAATTCTGAAACGACAAAATCAGGCAGATAACTGTTCAGCTATCTGCCTGTAGTTTTATTTTTCTTCTGCCTTCATCCTCCGGCGCATAGGGGTCGGATACTGGTTGTTGACTACCTGCAGGTCGGTCAGTTGTCATGTGTTCGGTGAAAGAAGCGTTGAGGTTTATCTGCAACCTGAGACCTTCCGCGTCCTCGTATATAATGATTTTATCGACCAGTTGCCGGAGATTGGCATTGCTGATCTGTCCTTCCTGAATGATTTCTTCTATCAAATCGACTGTCTCTTTCATCTCGGACTTTCGTTTTTTGATCGTATCGTTGTAGTTGATAATGTCGCTCAGCTCTTGCTTTATCCGTTTGATATCTTCCTCGCAGGAGGCGAGCATTTCGTTATAGACCTCAGCGTGTTCTTTGTCACGTATGCGTTCGAGAAGAATCTCTTTCTGGTCTGTCTGCGCTGACTCAGCTCGGTTTTCAGGTGTTCGATCCTGCCGTTGAAGGTGCTCTTTTGCTTCATCCATTTTTGAACGTCGTTATCGATGCTTTGGTAGATCGCTTCTGCCTGGTCCCTGATATTCAGTATTTCTTTGTATACGAGTTCATCGATCTCGCTCTCGTTGATCCTGTGAGCGGTGCAATTCTCTTTTCCGTAGCGGTGGTAAGCGTTACAAGCATATTCGATTCGCAGGGGTTTGTTACGCCATTGGCGTTTGATCGCGACGAAGGTCGATCCGCAGTCCCCGCATTCGAGAAGTCCTGTGTATCGGTGACAGGGATTTCCCGCGCTCGCTCTGACGTTGTTGTTTTTCTTCTGCTCGATCAGCTTCTGAACCAATTCGAATTTTTCTTTTGAAATGATCGGCGTCACGAAGTTTTCGTGAACGAATTGTTCTTCTTTCGGTACATCCTTGCGGATGTGAGTGATTTTGTTGTTGTAAGTCTTGTGGCAGGTCAGCGTTCCGATATAGAAATCATTCTGCAGGATTCGTTTCACGCCGGTGTTGTCCCAGAGGAATTTGAATCCGATCTTCGGTTTGTTGCAGCCGAGATTCTTTCCGAGAAGCTGCTTTTGATAGAACGCCGGGGATTTGATGCCTTCCTCGTTAAAGATACGGGCTATGGCGGAAAAGCCATAGCCCTCGAGATACATATCGAATATTCTTCTGACGATTCGCGCGTGTTCTTCTACCACGATTATTTGATTCGTGTTCTTATCCTTGAAATAGCCGAGGGGTGGTATCATGACGAAGCCCTTCTTCTGCTTCTGCACCATGCCGGCTCGCACCTTTTTGCTGATATCACGGGCGTACATATCGTTGAATAATCCTTTAAAGCCGATGATCAGATCATCGTCCTCGTTGCTTGTATCAAGGTTCTCGGTGACCGAAAGTACTCTGACGTCGTGCTCCCTGAGATAATCGATGAACAACGCGGTCTGCGTTTTGTGCCTGCCGAGACGGGACATATCCTTGACGATGATCGCTTCGATAGTGTCCTGCTCGACCTGTTCGTAGATTTTGTTGATGCCCTCACGGTTGAAGTGCATACCGCTGACATTGTCGTCAAAGGATTCTCCGATGATCTCATGATGATTCGCGTTGGCGTACTCCACGAGGATGTTCTTCTGGTTCGTAAGCGAATTCAGCTCCGCGTTTTCATCTCGTGAAAGACGATATCCGAGACATCATCACCGAGATTGCGGATGAATTGAGTTTATCCGAAAAGAGCGTAAAAACATACGTCACAGCCATTGCCACGTTCAAGACAAAGTATAATGCGGCTTTTTACGCCGATGATGAGGATGATGAATTCTACTCGCCTGTTCCCGACAACTATACCACCGAAGAATTGTTCTTCCGATTACAGCAGAGGGGAAAACTGATTGCCGCTTTAGCAAAGCTGAAGAAAACCGAAAAGAAACTGATTGAGTACAGATTCGGTATTTGTCCGAAATGCTTAGGTAATAAACAAAAGCACACCCTAAGTGAAACATCTATGGCGCTCGGACTGACTGAAAGCGGCGCCGAAAAGAAGCTGAAAGCAATTCTTAAAAGGCTAAGAAAAGCACTAATCGAATAACGGCTACGGAACCCTTTTGGGATCAAATCCATAGCCGTTTTCTTTCTCCTGTCGGAGAAAAAGACCTTCTGTTTGCTGTTCCACAACGTGCCCACAAGCCGCGACAAATCGCCTGTGTCGCGGTTTTACAGAGAGTCCGGGTACGTACCCGATTTTTCTTTTGCGCGACACGGGGCGAGTGTGCGAGAAACACGGATCAGAGAAAAACCGCTAAAAATAATATTGAAAAAGACTTGACTTTCTCTGTTTTTCAAGGTAAAATCCCAACACCTTGAGGTAAGATTCAAGGCCGGCACATGAGGTGCTGAATTAACAGACACTTTGGTTCTTGTTTTTGCTACACAATTACAAAGGCGCCGACAGCGGGACAGAAATGTATCTGTCCCGCTGTCGGCGTTTTATTTCAGTATTTTATTGAATTTGAACCAAGCATTAATCATTATATATTAAACAAAAAAGGACTCATATCAATTCTGCCTTAACATGATTTCGGAATAAAATGTATTGCCGTCGTAGCGGAAATTGCAGTATCCGTTGTTCTTGCGTACGATTGCTCTGACCGATTCCAGACCGATACCGTGCCCTCCTGTTTTTGTCGAGATGAATTTCCCGTTCTTTTCCTTGATCGTTCCGCTGTACGGATTCGATACCGCGATATAGAGGTCGCCGTTCGGCTTGATATCCGCGACAAAGAGGATCTCAGCGTCGCCGTTTAAACCCTTAGCGGCGGATACGGCGTTGTCAAGGATGTTGCCGACGATGGAACACAGCTCATAGTCGGAAATAATGATGTTCTGCGGTACATTCAGTTTTGCGGTCAGCTTGATCCCTTTTGTACAGGCTTCTGATATGTAATACGCGGTGATGGCATTGAGCGCGGTGTTCTCACAGTAATATGTCGGAGCAGACAGCTCGTTGATCTGCGCGCCGTATTCGTAGAGAAGATTTTTCAACTTTTCTGTCTCACCGTTGTCGGCAAGCGTCTGCGCGGCCTTTGCCATATAAATGAAATCATGCCGCATTCTGGCGGTGCTGTCGAGATACTTTTTCAGTTTATCATACTGCGCCGCCTGCATGCCGAGCAGCTGCGCGTTTTGTTCGGATTCGGCTTTGTCGGTAATCGCCTTGGCGATTCGGTACAGCATGATCAGCACAACGATGAAAAACACAGCGAACATCACTTCGACCATAACGTACATCTGAAAGACCCTGCCGACGCGTATGTTGGCATAATTCTGAGGGATCATGTAGATATTTGCCGCGGTCACGATGACCGGTACAGCCCATATGAATCTCCATACAGTGTTGATATTGTTGTTCTCGAACAGCCAGCGAAGCTGCTTCAGAAAGATGATCTCAACGGCGAGAAACAACAGGGAAATACCCCATTTTACCGCAAGCTCAAACAGCCTCTCCGACCCGGAGCGGATCTGTGCCTCGACCATATATGTCGCCAGTCCTCCGAAGGAGAATACCGCCATTGTGCTGATAAATATGAACCAAAGCTTGGTCTTTTTGACGTCAAAAGCAAAAAAATACAATATTGCCGCAGGAACCAGAAAGATAAAAAGCGGGATGTTTGCATCAATAACTAACCTGTAGCGGACAAAACCGAGTACCGCGGCAATAACGATGATACCCGCCGACATAAAGGGCAGGAGTACGCGCGGTTTAAGTTTGCTGTATTTGAGAATCGGCAGCACGCACATGAACGCCGCCGGGAGTATCGCCAAAAAATCGAGTATACAGAATAACAGTTCGTTCATCATTTATCCCTTTGAAAGCATTTTTTTGAATTGTCGGTCATAGAAGGCCTTTTCAGTCTCTTTGATCCTTCTTCTGCTGACAAGAACCCTGTCGCCGTTGACCATCACACAGTCCGTATCGCTGATGTGAGATACGTTGTCAAAGTTGACGATAACGCCTCTCCCTACAACAGTGAACGTGGGATAGGGACTCAGCCTTTCGGACAGCTCGGTGAATGATATCCTCAGTCTTTGCAGCGTTTGCTTTGTGTGGATCTCACAGTAGTTAGAGTCGGAGTATATATACAGTATATCAGACAGCAGTAATCTGCACCCCACGATTTCGATAACCTCGCTGAGCTTTCCCAGCGCGCGCTTTGCTTCGTCGAGCACTTCTGTGATCCGCTCGGGCGTATACGGCTTCATCACATAGTCGAAGGCATGACACGGAAACGCCTGCGCCATGAATTCCGGGCTGGTGGTAATAAATATCAGCAGAGTGTCGATGCTGACTGACCGAAGAATCCGGGCAGTCTCGATACCGTTCATCCCATCCATTATGATATCCATAAATACGATATCATAATTACCATTTTGTTCGGCGGAGAGAAACGCTTCTCCGCTGTCATATGCTGTGATCTGAACGCCTGCGCCGCTGCTTCGCGCCCATCTCAAAACACACGAACCGAGCTTATCCTGTTCTGTTTTATTATCGTCAACGATAGCAATATTCATCTGAAATCTCCGTAGATTGATAATCTGACTCTATTATAATGCAATCTGACTGAAAAGGGAATACCATTCGTCCCTAAAATTGACCGTTTGTCCCTGAATACTTGTTTATGATTAATAGTTTTTGTATAGTTATAGTCGGAAAAATATTTAAAAGGACGGGATATTATGTTAACAAGAATACCAAAAAAATTCATATCCATTGTTCTGACGCTGTGTATGATCGTCTCGATGATCGCAGTCGGAACGACCGGCGGCTCTGCACAGGAAGCGGACATCGCCGAGACCGGAAACTTCGTCGCGGAAAAAGCGATGGAAAAAGCCTACGATATCGGTATGCGCGCCGTCAGCTGCGGTCTGGACGCGGCAGCCGACGCGACCGGTAAATCCGGCAAGACCGGCTGGGAGACAGCGATCTCCTTCGTCAACGACTGGGTGTTCAAGGACGCCTCCGAGGTCGCGATTGCCGAGGTTGAGGAACTCTGCAAGGAGATCCTCCATGAGCTCGATCAAATCGAGCAGCAGATCGACAACAGCATGAATATCGTTGATTCAATGGTATCCAAGAGTATCATCGAGACCGCTAAGCAGGCGGTCAACACGCAATGGGATACCGATGTGACGGGTCCCCTCAATACTTACGGCGCCAAAACCGCGTTTGACGCTTACAAAGAGTACGTCACGGATGCGATCGGCGGCGTGAAGACCAAACAGCAGATGCAGTCTGAGCTTGATGTACTGATCGACGACTTCTATCTGATGTACAACGGCCAATCACAGCTTGGAAACGACAAAAGGCAAACCATGTTTACGAGCTCAACGGTCAATGACCGCTTTGAAATAATGATCAAAGAGCTTGCCGATAATCTGGATAAAAGCGGTTCCGTAGCGGAGAAATCCGCCTACTTCGCTTATATGGCGTATCCGTTCAGCCATCAGCAGTACACCTATGTCTACAACATGATGGAAAAGCATCTGGTCTATATGCTTCTGGCTGAGATGATGTACAATGAGTACCTTTTCCAGCAGGGAGAGTATCTCAGGAGCGCCGAGGGATACGGTCCCGACAGCGCCGCCTATATAGACTACGAGAATTATCAGCAGCGATTTTATGATCTGATGATGACCAATTCCGGCTGCGTCAACGAGCATGTCGGCAATATGCTTGAGACAAAGATCATCGTCGATACGGCGAGCGGCATCTCTCTGGGACTCGAGGATTATATGAAGCCCGAGGACGCTGTCAGCGTCCCGCTGACATTTCCTTATGTGGAAAATCCCGTCGACCATACGCTCCAGTATACTTACCATAAAAGCTACGATTTCTGGGACGAAGCGGTCGATATGGCAAACGCCTATGACGACGACTGGTCGATCCGGGACAACTCCAGCACCAGCAAAGCCGATAAAATCGGAGAGACCGTCTGGTTCAAGCGCGTGATGACGCACTCGACCTACGGCAGCAGGGTGTTCTATATCATCGATCCCGACAAGTTGGACAGCTCAGCGCTCAATGTTCGCAATTACAAGAATAAGATCGATCTAAAAGGATATGCGGACGTCCATACGCCGACCTGCGACTATATCAATCTGATGACGGAAATGACCGACGGCGTCAATACCTTCGGGACGACTGACACCTACGACTGTGCTTCGATCGCGCCGCTCTTCGCGCCGAACGCCTTCCTTGCCAACGGCAATCAGTTGAATAATTATCTGAGCGGCTATCTTCCCACGGATGAAGGCAACAATTATCTTCTCACGCCGATGCGCCGCTATAACAGCAACAAAAAGGGATTGAAGACCAGCTATGTCAAATACAAGATCGTCGACGGCAACTATGCGTATGCCTCCGGCGTAAGCATCGACGGAGACGACGGTCAGGATGAGGTCGACACCTCTTCCTTTGACAACAGCGAGACCGCCTACGATAAGGATCGCTTTACCGTCATCCTTGCAAACAAGGATGAAAAATCCGTCTACAAACAGAACGTTCACGCAGAGGTCAAGGGGAATGACTACAGCGCGATCCGGATCTATACCGAAGACGGCGGAGAGTATCTTGACGGCGGAGACAGCATGGAGGTCGAGTCGGGCAAGATGTTGACCATCAAGCTGAAAGCCAACGGATTCATGCTGGATTCGCTTACCGTTACCCGCAATAACGGCGATAAAATGTCCGAGACGCTGCTGGAATCCGATGATTTTTCGCATCTCTCAACGGACTCCGACGGCTGGTTTGAGTTTCATTATCCCATGCCGTACTCCGACGCTACCTTTACGCTGAACGCTACCGCTACGCCGGTTATGGTAAACGTGCGTATGGGCGATATCGCGCATGGTTCCGGCTCTATCAAATCATTTGACGAGGAGCAGAATACATATGTATGGATACAGGAGGTAGAGGCACAGGAGAACTTTGCGCTCGACATAAGCTTCAAGATCGAATACGGCTATCAATTCAACGGTCCGGTATTCTATAACGACGATACGAATCAGCAGATTTCGTGCAGTTATCGGAAGGTCAATTCCTTTGTGGATTTCGACAACTACACCAATTACACTTACACGGTCTGGGTACCGGGCGTCAACCTCAGGATCGAAGCCGCCTTTGATGAAACGCTTTATACGGCTTCACTCGGTACGCTGGAACACTGTACCGGTACCATGGGATATCTCCAGGGCAACGGATACGGGATCGGTAATGTTCACGATACCCAAGAGACCAGCATCAGCGTCAGCAAGGCGATCAGATCCGTCTGTGCGATCATTACCGTGGAGAAAGGCTATACTCCTGTCGGAAAAACGGTAGACAGCATTATTTCCGTCACCGACGCCAAAACCGGAGAGGCGGTCAACGTTAAGGTCAATCTGATGATCGACGTGGATGAGGAAATGCGTCCGGTCTATTACGCCATGTTCGATATGCCTCAGCGGAATATCGTCATCGACGTTGTCTGTGAGCCCAGCCTCACCGCCACCCTGAACACCGAGAGCTTTGTCTATGACAGCAATAATAATCCCGTGTGCCATGCTTTGCTGCAAGACCCGCTTACCGATGTGCTGGCTACGGTCGTTTCGCTGCCGGATTACGGAAACTTTTTCAGATGTTATTTCTATAAAGACGAGTACCACGATATGAGCCATCTGTCGATCGTAGGCGCAGATACGGGGATGGTTTATTATGATCAGGATCAGCCCAGAGACTTTACCAACCGCGAAGAAGATCTGAACGACAATACCGGTTTGGTCAACTTTGAGGTACAGCAAGACGGTTCCTGCGCTTTAGCGGTAATGTTCATGGACGGAAGGCTGAAGACGACTCCCGAGAGCCTGATCCTGACGCCTACGTTTGTCAGAAATGAAACGCCGATCCCTCCGACCGAAGCGCCTACCGAAGCTCCCATCAAGTACTCTGCGACGCTCAGCAGCTTTGACGGCGGAACGCCCACCTTCAACCTCGGTTCCGTCACCGTGATCAGGAAGGCGGAAGAAAGCGAAGAGGTACCCTTCTATATCACGGCTGCTCCGGATTATGAGGTCAAAGAGCTGACGATCATCGGCACCGGCGGTACCGGCATCACACCGCAGAAGACTGCCGAGCCGTATGAAGACGGCGAAAATATGATCCATTCCTACAGCTTCAAGATGCCGGCAGAGGATGTGGTCATCAAAGGTAAGCTGGGACAGAAGGAAACGCCGACTGAGGCTCCGACAGAAGCGCCTCGCTATTTCGCAGTCCCCGATAATACACAGTTCATCCGTGACAGTCACGGCACTGAGATCGCGTATATCGAACTCAAGGATCCTGAAACAAATAATTATTCCAAGGAACGTATCTGGTTCGCATCGGATTCGAACACGATCGAAGGCAGATTCATATATGACGACGAATATTGTCCGTCACATCTGAAGGTCATCGGCAAAGATACCGGCACCGTCTTTTATGACATGGATAAGAGCGAGGATGCATACACCTTCGTATGCGTGACCTCCGATTTAGCGCCCTTCGGAGAGAATCTTTCGGTGATCCCGACCTTCGAAAAAACTGTTCAGCCCACCGAGGCTCCGACTGAGGCCCCCACGGAAACGCCGACCGAAGCGCCGACACAGCCTGCAACAGAGCCTGATCCTTCAGCGCACGGCATCCGCACCTATGAAGAACTGGTCGAATTCGCCCGTCTGGTCAATGAGGATTATGCGAATTACGGCAACGCGAATGTATGGCTGGAGAACAACATCATTGCGCCCGCCGATTCCGAATGGACGCAGGGTATCGGCTCCTTGAATGACGACAAACCGTTCAACGGTATCTTCGACGGCAACGGCTACTGCATCATCGGTCTGAATATCAACAACAGCGAATACGGCTCGCTCTTCGAGTCTGTCGGCGAAAAAGGCGTGATCAAAGATCTCATGATCTTCGATACTCACTTCATAACCGAAGCGACTTTCTCCGCCGGTATCGTCATCTCCAACGAAGGTACCATCGATCACTGCATCAGCGGTATCAATGTTCTCGGCAGGACCAAGATCACCCTTCCCTCCGGCAAAAGGATCAATCCCGCCGATTATAACTCCGTCATCACGGGCACGAACAGCGCCGGTATCGCCCTCGTCAACAGCGGCACGATCACCGGCTGCCGCAACGGCTCGGTCGTGAGAGGCGACTACTGCGCCGGTATCGCCGCGCTCAACGACGGCAGTATCTACGGCAGCACCAACAACGGCGCGATCGGTACCGATACGGCAGAATGTCTGGCTTCGGGCGGTATCACCGTTCATAACATGGGCAGTATCGCAAGCTCCTACAACTCCGGTAAGCTCCGCTGCGCAGATAATATCAGCATGGGTTATGTAACGGTATACAACAGTTCCGATACGGTCAACAACGTATTCTTCAACAATGTCAACAGTATTCCCGCGATCAAACCGGATGAAGATACGAATGTACAGCTCAATGATACCAATAAGCTCGTAGAAAACGAGGTTATGCTGACACAGGAATTTGTCGAGACACTCGCCGCCGTGACGGACGATTCGATCACATGGGTACGGACAAAATACGGCAATTCCTACTTCAACCAGGGCTATCCCATCATTCAGGGCAGGTTCCTGGAGCAGAACACTCAGTACCTGA
>ONUI01000104.1 GCA_900320995.1 uncultured Eubacteriales bacterium | reverse complement strand
GTTGGTCTTTTCGCCATGCTCTCTTTACAAAATTGCAGCCGAGACTTTTATCTCGACTGCAATTCTTTCTTTTATTGTTTTCTTATCTTAATGATATTGTCCGCTTGCGGAGGGCTTTTTTAGTGAGGAGTGGAGGCGTTACCGTGCGATGAAACGTTTACTGTAGGGGAGGGGCTTGCTCCCGCCGAACGCCGGACAATATGTATTTTAAACGCGAAGCAGATCACTATATTGTAGGGGAGGGGCTTGCTCCTCCCGCAACAGTTCCTATACATCTCACCCAAACGCGAAGCGCAAGTCAAGGAGAAGTATATCCTTTGCTTCGCACATACATTCATGTAGATGAAACGTAACGGGAGCAGCAAGCCGCTCCCCTACAAATTCCCTGAAACGTTTACCGTAGGGGAGGGGTGCTCCCCGTTGGGGAGATGTCACGAAGTGACAGCGGGAGATTCCCCTGATAGGGGAAATGTCCGCGAAGCGGACAAAAGGGTTGCCGTTCTCGCTTAGAGAAAGGCGTCTCCGCCGAGGAATGCTCCTCCCGCTACCTCTCCGATATATCTCGTTCAAACGCGAAGCAGATCTATGCTTCCGTAGGGTACGGCATTTATGACGTACCGCAGAATGACGGGCGGTTCTGTTATCGAAAACATGAGATAGGAAAGAAACGTTTCTGCCATAGGTACGTCGGACACGCGTGTTCAAATGCCACTCCCCTACAAACTCACTGAAATATTTCCGATCGATCACAACCGTTCCACTGTAACTGAATTGTGCTGTCGGGTTTTTCCTCACCCGCAGGCGGCAGTGACGCGTCGCATGTCGCATCAAAAATGCGAACGCGTCATGGCGAAAACCGCATGGATAAGCCGTTTTTGAGGGGTGTGACGCGTGTGACGGCATTTTTTGAGGTGCTGTCCAAATCTGTGATTTGGCTAACAGCACCCACGCAAGGCTCTCCCAAGAATCGGAACGGACGATTAAGTCCGTGAACGATGATTGGCTGAGAGCTACTGCGCCTCACCCTACTTTATCACATGATTTGATTTCATCATGATTTGAATCGCGTGGCGATTCATGGATGCCGGATGTATACGTCTCATTAAACGAACTCCTCACTCCATCTCCTACCCCAGCGCCACATCCAGTGACATCATCAGGGTGAAGCCTGTGGCGAAGAACATCACGCCGATGTGCGAGTGCTCACCCTGCGTCATCTCGGGGATCAGCTCCTCGACCACCACATACACCATCGCGCCCGCCGCGAAGCTCAGCAGATACGGCATCGCGGGGACGATCAGCGCGGCGCACAATAGGGTCAGGGCGCCGTAGATCGGCTCCACCGCGCCCGACAGCACGCCGCAGAGAAAGGCTTTCGGCTTGCTTTTGCCCTGTGCGTGCAGGGGCATGGAGATGATCGCGCCCTCGGGCAGATTCTGGATCGCGATCCCCAGCGCCAACGCCAACGCGCCGCCGAGAGTGACGTTCCGCGTTCCGGTCATGAGCCCCGCGTACACCACGCCCACCGCCATTCCCTCGGGGATGTTATGCAGTGTAACAGCCGTCACCATCAGGACACGCGTGTCCACGCGGGCACGGGTGCGGGCACCATTTTTCTGTGAACCTCGACTCTGTGTATCTGCTTTTTGTGCGTCCGCGTAACGCCGCAGGAGGGGGATGACCCGATCCAGCAGGTACAAAAAGAGGATGCCCAGCCAGAATCCGATGAACGCGCACAGGAACGAGAAGCGCCCCATGTGCTCCGACTGTTCGATCGCGGGGATGATCAGGCTCCATACCGACGCCGCGATCATCACGCCCGCCGCAAATCCCGTGAGCGCTCGCGAGAGACTTTTGCCGAAACGGCGCTTCATAAAGAATACCGCCGCGGCTCCCAACGCCGTGCCCCAAAACGGTATCATCAATCCGAAGATCACATCTGAATTAATCATGTACCTTGATTCCTTATCCCATTGAGTTTCCTGATACGATCAGTACTATCATTCTATGCAGGGGGATAGGGGAGGTGAATGGAATATAAGCCTTCCCCTCGGGGGGCGCGTGCGCCTTTTTTTGTGTCACTGTAATGTGCCGTTGAAGCCAAAGAGCCTTCCCCTCGGGGTGCCCCCGTTGGGGGAATGTCCGCAAAGCGGAAAAGGGGGGAGCCGCTTCCGGCGAGGAGAAGGTGTCGACCAACGGGAGACGGATGAGGGGACTGCCTTTCCTTAAGATGCAGGATTCGGTGAGGCTGTGTGTTTACCGAGGATAGAGGAAGTGCCCCGCGCTCTTTGTTTAGATGATTTTTTGGACAAGTCAGCCCCTCATCTGACCAATTTGCTTAGAGCAAATTGCCCACCTTCCCCCCCGAGGGGAAGGCTTTTTGTGTAACTGAAAACTGAAGATTGAAGACTGAAGAATGAATAATGAAGGGAAACACTTCGTGTTTTGGATTTGTATAGCCTTCCTTTGCCAAGGGAGTCTTTTTAGTGACAACGTGTTGCATAATAAACAAAGCCTTCCCTCGCGGGAAGGCTTTGTTGTGTTATCGAAAACTAAATTCCTAATTCCTCATTCCTAATTCCTAATTAATGAGGAGGATTTCCCTGTTCGGGCTCGGTGGGGAGCTGGTATTCGATCGTGCTGCCGGTGTGGTCGTAGTCGCTGATGTAGTTGTCCTTGCCGCCTAAGCACCGTACCGTATAGGTGCGGCTCTTGCCCTGCTGAGCGGTGGTGTCGACAAACTCGGTGTCCTCGGTCACGCCGAGGCGCTCCCAGCCGTCGTCGCCTATGTAAAAGACGCGGTACTGTACAGCGCCCTCAATGGCATTCCATTTGATGCTCACGCCGTCCTTGGTGCTCTCCAGCGCGGTGATCCGCGGGGTGGCGACGCCGGTGTAGGTGATCGTCCAGCCCTGCTCGTTGAAGTTGCTCGCGAAATCGCCGTGATCGTTGAGCGCGCGGATGGTATAGCGGCGGGTCGCGCCGTAGGGCGCCCCAGCCGTTGCTGCCGCGGGCATAGACACGGTAGGCGGTCACGCCGTCGATGGCGTTCCATTTCAGGCGGATACCCTCGGGCTCATTCTTTACCTCGGTAAACGCGGGGTTCTCAACGCCGCTGTAGGTCGCCTTCCGGCCATCCTTGTTGTAGTCGCTCATAAAGCCGCCCTGCTCGTTGACACAGCGAACGGTGTAGCGATACTCGGTGTCCAGCTCACAGTCTTTGTCAAAGTAGGCGGTTTCGGTCTGCTCCGAAAGCCTCGTCCAGCCCTGATTACCGAGCTTGCGATAGACGCGGTATCTGACCGCGCCCTCGACGGGCTCCCATGTGAAGCTGATACCGTCGGCGTTACTGCCGATCTCGGTGATCTGCGGTGTCTCAACGCCCTTGTAGTTGACCTTCCAACCGTCATAGTTGCAGTCGCTCATAAAGCCGCCCTGCTCGTTGACACAGCGCACGGTGTAGAGGTAGTCGGTGTTCTGTGTGACGTCGCCGTCAAAATAGGTCGTTTCGGGCAACTGCGCGATCCTCGTCCAGCTGCCGCCGGGTGTCTTGCGATAGAGGCGGTAGTCGATCGCGTTCTCGACAGCGCCCCATGTGATGTTCACGCCGTCATTCTGCGCGGTGACTTCGGTGATCTCCGGAGTCTTGACGCCCTGATAATGCACCTTCCAACCGTCATAGTTGCAGTCGCTCATAAAGCCGCCCTGCTCGTTGACGCAGCGCACGGTGTAGAGATAATCGGTGTTCGGGTCGATGTTGCCGTCAAAATAGGTTGTCTCGGGCAACTGCGCGATCCTCGTCCAGCTGCCGCCGGGGGTCTTGCGATAGAGACGGTAGTCGATCGCGTTCTTAACAGCGCCCCATGTGATATTTACGCCGTCGCTCTGCGGGGTGAGCTCGGTGATCCGCGGCGTCGCGATACCCTTATATTTGACGCTCCAGCCGTCGGAGTTGAAGTTGCTGACAAAGCTGCCCGCGCTGTTGACACAGCGGATGGTGTAGACATAGGTCTCGCCCGCGGTGATGTCCTGATCGACGAACTGAGTCGCGCTCGTCTCACCGATGCGCAGCCAATCACTGCCGGAGCGGCGATAGACGCGGTACGCGTAGACGTTATCGATCGCGTTCCATTTCAGGCGGATACCCTCGGGCTCGCTGATCGTCTCGGTGAACTGCGGCGTGTCAACGCCCAGATAGGTGTGCTTCCAGCCGGTGGTGTTATACTTGCTGACGAAGTTGCCCTTTGCGTCCACACAGCGGACGGTGTAGGTATAGGTGCCGTCTTTGCTGACGTCGGTGTCGACATAGGAGGTGTCGGTGGTCTCCGTCATCTTCCGCCATCCGTATCGTGAGCTCTTGTAATAGACACGGTAGCGGGTGGGGGAGTTATCGATCTTGTTCTGTACCGCGTCCCAACTGAGCTTGACGCCCTCTGTCGTGCTCTCGAGCGAGGTGATCGCGGGCGTGTCTAAGATATGATAGGTGTGCCTCTTGCCGGTCGTATCATAATCGCTGATGAAGTTGCCGTCACGATCGACACAGCGGATGGTATAGATGTAGGTCGAGCCGTCGCGGACGTCGCTGTCGATGTAGGAGGTCGACGCGGTCTCGGTCATGCGGCTCCAGTCGTTGTAGCGGTTCTTGTAATAAACACGGTATTTATAAGCGCCCTTGACGGCGTTCCACTTGAGCTGTACGCCGTCACTGGTGCTGGCGATATCGCTGAACCGGGGCGTGTCGACATGGATGGGCGCGTTGAAGTTGAAGATGCGGTAGCCCTTGCCGGTGCGTCTGCCCGAATCGGTGAAGGTGTGGATGGTGTCGTCCTCGGAGATGCCCTCGCCGTGGCTCCACTGTACCGCGTAGTAGGTATCGCTGCTGTCCACTCTCCTGGCGTCGGAGTTGAAGTAGCTGTGATTGGTGCGCGGGGTGTTGCCCGACCAAAGCTCACCGGCGGAGGGCGCGCTCTGCTTGCGGAAGCAGCCGTGACCGTTGCTGTCGAGGACGATGGTGCCCTCGCGCTGATCCCAGTAATAATCGCTGTCGGGATGGTCAAGCGCCGCCTGTGCCTTTGCCTTGCTGTTGAAGATCATGTATTTGGTGCCGAACTTGGTACCCTTGCCGCCCGAGGCGGTGTCGATCTGCAGCTCGATCAGGTTGGGCTGGGTGACCTTGGCGACCCACAGACCTCTGCTGTCGCCGATGGCGTGGACTTCGCAGTAGCGGTTTCTCTCACCGGCGCTGTCCCAGTAGATCCAGTCCTTGGGGCTGTCGCCGTAGAAGATGGCGTTGTGGTTGTCGCCTGTGCCGTACAGCCACATCAGATCGCCCTTCTCCAGCACGCCGGAATCATAGGCGTCGTCGACGGAGTCGAACCAGATGCGGTTGACGTCGTAGGTGTTCCATGACTGGGGTACGCCCGCCATGACGCTCAGACGGTTGATCTTGTAGCTCGGAGCGCCGGACGCGACCGCGGATTTGTACAGGACATGCCATACAAAGCCCGTGCAGTTCATCGCCGCCACACCGGGGGTGTCATAGGCACCGCGCGCGCCCGCGCAGTCGCCCTGCGGGTTGCGGTGGTCGTTGTGCGCGTAGGGGGTGCCTAAGTAGTAGTGAGGGTTGGCACTGTCCGCGTCGTGGGTGTCCATCCAGTTCATGTATTCGTCATAGTCGATGCCGAATGCCTCTAAAAAGGATTGGGAGCCGTACAGACTGCCGCCGCCGTAGTTATAGCCGTTCCAGCTCGCCGCGCTCGCGGTCAGCGTAGCGGGAACGATACCGACCGTCATCACCGTCAAAACGATGAGGATCGACAGCAGCAGGGATACGCCCTTTTTACATGCTTTCATTGTTCTACACTTCCTCGTTATTGACTCCCGCGACGGTCTGAAACAGGCTGTCGCGGGAGTGATTTTATACAATGCCATTTTACCACAGTTTTCCTGCTATTACAATCATATTTGACAAGATGTTCAAAAAACTTTTTCGATTCTGTGAATTTATTGTATCTGTTGTCTTCTAATACTATTTTTCAATAAAAACCAGACATTCTTATCGGTCTGCTTTCCCGCAATACTTCGTTGTCGTCCTTGCTAGGCGCCAGCCTAGCGACGTCCTTCGCCTCGTCTTGCGAAAACCATCCTCGATAATAATTGTCTTCTTTCTATTGAAAACTAGTATTACTATTGATTTTTATCCTCAGTTGTTTTACAATAATAATGAAATAGCACAATGAGGTGATTGGATGAAACAATTATTCAAACACAGCCTGAGTCTGATCCTCGCACTGACGCTGGTGCTCGGCGCGGCGGTGATCTCCGCTTCGGCGGCGCCCGAGGTGGCAGAGGGTTATATCTATGTCAGAGAGGATTTTATCGACGACTACGGCTTTACGCGCGCGGTTCAGTTCGCGCTGAATGACGCGGCGGATCACGCCACGGCGGAGGCGCCCTATACGGTTGTCGTACCTCGGGGTGATTATGAGATGCGCGGCGCTATGCGGATCTTCAGCAACACGACGCTGGATCTGCGCGGCGTGACCATGCGGCGCGATGGCGCGGGCGCGGGCAATATGCTGCGCGTCGGCAGTGAGGACAAAGTCGACACCGGTGTGACCGGCTACGCGTATGAGAACATCCACCTGATCGGCGGCGTTTTTGACGGCGGTTTCGGCGAGAACACCATCATCAAAGCCTTCCATACCAGAAACTTCACGATGGACGAGGTGACGCTCCTCAACGAGAAGGAGGGTCACATGACCGAGTTCGCGGGCGTGGACGGTCTGACCATCCGCGGCTGTGTCTTTGAGAATCAGCAGCTCACCCCCGGCAACTACGGCTATGAGGCGATCCAGCTCGATGTGCTCCATCCGTTCCATGTCGCCAACGGTCGCAGTGAGGATCTGCCGATGACCAATGTGCTGATCGAGAAATGTATGTTCTCGGATATGCCTCGCGCGATCGGTTCGCATACGGCGGTGCATAACCGTCCGCATGACAACATCACCATCCGCGGCAATTACTTTACCGATATGAGCAGTATCGCGATCCAAGGGCACAACTGGACGAACGTGAACATCACCAAGAATATCATCGAAAACGCGCCCCGCGGCATCACGTTGTATGCCGAGCCCGGCGGCTGTACCTATCTGTCGAGCAAATTAGCGGCAAAGGGCAATACGGACAGCCATGCGTCCGACGCCTATCAGGCGCCCGGCAAAGCCAATATCACGATCGCCTACAATATTTTGACAGACATCGGCACGAGCGCGGACGGCTACGCTTCCTATTCCAGTCAGGGTATCGCCGTATTGGGCGAGAAGCTGGATACGACCTCTCCTGTCGACGGAAACGATGAGAGCGGCGGCCTGCCTCCGGGCGACTACTACATCGACGGCGTTTCCATCCATGACAACATCATCGATGTGCGCGGCAACGGCATCCGTCTGGAGGATGTGCGCAATACATCCGTCACCGACAATGAGATCGTCTGTTCCAAAAACACCGTCTATCCCTATGACAATTATTACGGCATCGTCGTGCGCGCCAACGCCTCCGCTTCGACCGTCAGCTATAATAACATCAGCGGCGCCGAGGTCAACGGCATCCAGATCGACGGCGGCAAAGGCGGCAAGGTCAATAACGTCCGCTTCAACCGTATCTCGAACTGCGGCAAGTACGGCATGGGCATCTATGATATGAGCATCGACAAGATCGATGATAACGATATCATGAATACCAAAAATATCGGTCTGTTCGCGACGGACTGCACGCTGAGCAACGTCCGCTGGAACCGTATCCGCAATTGTTCGGATGCCGGCATCTGGCTGACCTCCACCACGACGGCGACCACCATCAAGAGCAACACGACCGTCGGGTGCGCTGACTCCGATTCCTTCGGCAGAAACACCGTTCAGTCGCATTACTCCTCCGCTTCGGCGCTGACCAATTTCTATATCCCGTGGGATGTGACGGATAAGGTCGGCGCAAAGATGGGTGTGGGCTCGATCTTCCATATTGCCCCCGATGTGCGCCCCACCAACGCCATCGCCTCGTTCACCTATTCGAGCAGTGATGAGGATGTTGTCACCGTAGACGCGAACGGCATGGTCATCGCCGTTGCCGAGGGTCAGGCGACCATCACCGTCAGGTCGAATAACAATATCACAAAGACGTATGCCGTCACGGTAGAGGGCAGCGGCGGTGTATCGCACCTGACCGGCAAGCCCGCCGCGCCGGTGCTCATCCTCGGTGACGCCGACGGCAACGGCGTTGTCGAATCCGCCGACACCACCGTACTCCTGCGCAGGTTCGCGTACATCGACATCCCCTATGGTGATGTGACGCTCAGCCACGGCGATGTGAACGGCGACGACTCGGTGGATGTGCTGGACGTCTCGTTGATCCAGCGCTATCTTGCCAACATCAACACACCGTACCCGATCGGTGAACCGTTCTGATATTTCCGATAAAGAAAAAAGCACGTGGGTCAATGACTCACGTGTTTTTTTATTCGTTTATGCTCAGTGAGCTAAGCTCATGACGATCAGCGGGATCATGCACAGCACCCAGCCGATGATGAAGGTGATCAGGTGCTTCTTCTCGGAGTGGACGGCGATGAACTCGCGGATCAGGGCGCTCGGCCAGTAGTAGTAGAACGCCACATGACTGCCGACGCCGGTGCACTTCATCTTGTTTTTGCGGCAGTAGCGCAGCGCGCGGTATACGTGGTAGTTGCTGGTGACGAGGACGGTGTATTTGCTGCCCTCGCGTGCGTCGATAATTCTTTTGGAGAACTTTAGATTCTCAAAGGTGGTCAAAGACTGATCCTCCTTGATGATCTGCTCGGGCGGGATCCCCTTGTCGATCAGATAGCGCGCCATCGCCTCGGCTTCGGAGATCGTCTCATCCGAGCCCTTGCCGCCGGAGGGGATCATGATCGGCGGGGTCGGATCCTTGTGATAGACCTCGATCGCCTTGTCCAGCCGGTCGGAGAGGAGCTTGGAGACGCGGTCGCCGTCGAGCAGTCCCGCGCCGTGGATGATCACATAATCAAAATCACGCTTGCGGGGAATAATCATGAGAAAAACGCAGTAGAGCATGAATACCACGAAGCACATCGAGATATAGATGACCGTGACGCTCATAAAGATACTGATGTGACTGATGTTGCGCAGATAGCTTTCGGTGACCCATTCTCTGCCGACGAGTATCGGTATCATCACCGCGACCAGTGTCGCGATCTCGCCGACGGCGATGATGATCCCGAAGAACAGCGACAGCAAATTCGCCATACTTCGCCCTTCGCGCCTTAGCATCACCACACCGTTGCAGATCAGGAAGATCGGCACGATCAGGAGGGTCACGATGACGATATTGAACAATATGACCAGCAAGGTCTTTTGATGCTCACCCGCCAAAAACGTCAGTGCGAGCACCGAGCTTGCCAGCGCGAGAAACAAAAAATAACAGTTGCGGTATCTGCTTCTGTCTATGAGGAATGAAATGATCAGCAGGACCCAGAAAAAGATCGCTGCGGAATATATGAGGATTCTTTCCATAATGAGCCTTTCTGTGACGGTCGGCGATTGATGCGATCAGCTCGACCGGTTGTATGATACGATTACGGCACGATGTTTTTTTGCGTGCCTATCGGCTTTCCTTTGCCATCATGATGACGACGATCAACAGAAGGATCGGCGAGATCCAGATGGTTTTGATCCCGATCAGGGTCGACAGGACGCCGCCGATACCCGCTCCGATCGCAAAGATCAGAATGATGCCGAAGAAGTGGAGCGCCTTATATAATAATGGCTTGTCGCGTGTGCGCAGATATTTTGACAGGCTCTCTGTTCCGCTGCGCAGATTACCGATGCACATCGTGCTCGCGTAGCCGTAGCCGTGTACGGTGCGGAATGTCTGTACCTGCATCGCGCACGAGAACGACACAAGGATATTGGCGAGCATGTTTAGTTCCCGCGGCAGGAATCCCACGATGCCCAGCAGCAGGATCTCGACGATCAGGACGATCTGTCGCCAGTGCACCCCTTGATTGCTTTTGAACCGCGCTTCGATCTGCTCGGTGATGAAAATGCCCGACGCGAAAGAGAGCAGGGGGAGCATATAGTGGATACCGCTCTGCCAGTTTCCCGTCAAAAAGCTTTGGCTCATCAGGACGACGTTGCCTGTTTGCGCGTTGGCGAACACATTGTCACGTATGTTGTAGGTGTAAGCGTCCTGTAAGCCGCCTGAAAAGGACAGGATCGCGCTGAGCAGGAAGCTCTCTGATGTTTGTGTTGTTGTATTCTTCATGGGTCAGTCTTTCAGTATGAGTCTTAACGGCTTGATAGGATCAAGCGGATATTCATCGTGTCCGCATTTTTGATGATTCTTTTCTATTTCCGTTCTATGCTTAGCGATCCAACGCTTCAGTAGTTTGATTTTCGCATCCGGAAATCGACTGCTCCTTCTTCTGATCTCTCCGCCATAGTCGATCACAGCTTCTTCTTCGCCGTATAAGGCATGAATCGATGGGATACACAGCATATAATCCATATCGATCGTCATTCCGGAAAACTTTGAAATCACCTGTTTCCTTCCCATGACGGTACCTCCTTTTTTAAACTGCGGTTTGTCGATCCGATAAAAGTGTTTTGATCAGATCAATCAACCTCGTGTGAGTTTCACGATCGACTCACAATGATTGGTGTGCGGGAACATGTCGAACGGATAGCAGACCCGCGCTTGGTAGCCGAGTCTGCCGAGGATCCGCAGATCGCGCGCCTGCGTTTCGGGATTGCAGGAGATATAGACGATCCTGTCGGGGGAGAGCCTTGACAGTGAGTTGAGGAAGGAGGAGGTACAGCCCGCGCGCGGCGGGTCGATGAAGGCGACGTCGACGCGAGCGTCTTTTTCTGTTAATCTCCTTGCGTATTCCTTACTATCAGCGGCAGTGAAGCGGATATT
>ONUI01000028.1 GCA_900320995.1 uncultured Eubacteriales bacterium | reverse complement strand
CATGAAGTATATCGGCGCAGAGAATGTGCCGGCTGAGGGCGCTTATATTCTGGCTTCCAACCACACCCATGCGGTCGATCCGATCATCATGGGTATGGGGCTCAAACGTCAGGTCATGTTCATGGCAAAGGAAGAGCTGTTCAAGAATAAGTTCGTCGGATGGTTTATCCGCAAGCTCGACGCCTTTCCCATCAGCCGCGGTAAGGCGGATACCGGCTCGATCAAACATTTTGAAAAGGTGCTGGAGGAAGGCAACCTGATGGGCATCTTCATCGAGGGTACCCGCTCCAAGGACGGTGAATTCCTGCCGCCGAAAAACGGCTGCAGCCTGATCGCTTATGATACCAAGACCCCGGTCATCCCGGTTTGTCATACTAAGATCGGCTCACGCCTCTATTTCCACTACGGTAAACCGATTTCTCTGGAGGATATGGGCTTTGATAAGGGCGGCGCCAGAGAATTCCGCAACGCCAGCCGTATCATCATGGATCATATCAAAGCGATCCGCGAAGAGGACTTAGCCTCGGCAGGAGAGAAGAATGGCTGATATCATCGTCGCAAAAACCGCGGGCTTCTGCTTCGGCGTGAACCGCGCTGTCAAGATCGCCTTTGATGTCGCCGACCGCAACCACGGCGGATGCACCTTGGGGCCGATCATCCATAATAAAGAGATGGTCGCGGCGCTGAATGACAGGGGAGTGGTATCGGTCGATTCCCTTGAGGACATCCAAGGACGAGAGCCTGTGATCATCCGCTCTCACGGCGTCAAGCGATCAGTATATGACAAGCTCAATGAGATGGGCGTCGAGTACATCGACGCGACCTGTCCCTTTGTCTCTAAGATCCACTCCATCGTCTATGACATGAGTAGGCAGGGTTATACTGTCCTGATCGCGGGTGATGAGGATCACCCCGAGGTACAGGGGATCCTCTCGAATTGCGTCAGCGATTATTATATTTTCAAAGACGTTGAGGATTTAAAGAAAATTATCGATTTAATTCCCGAGGAGAATAAAGACCGTATTTGTATCGTCGCTCAGACGACTTTTAACGAAAAATTTTGGAAAAAATGTATAGTTTTTTTGAAAAAACTATGTACAAACGCCAAAGTTTTTGATACAATATGTAATGCTACGTCAAAGCGACAAGCTGAGGCTCACACCTTATCGGCAAAATGTGACTGCATGATTGTGGTAGGAGATCGCTCCAGTTCCAATACAAATAAGCTCTATGAGATTTGTAAAAAGAACTGTGAACATACCTATCTGATTGAGACAGCCGCTGAGCTGGATCGGGCGATGATCGCCGAGGCGAGGACCATTGGCGTAACAGCCGGCGCTTCTACACCGGACAGGATTATAAAGGAGGTACTGGATACAATGAGTGAAAACACTACATCCAGCGTAAACGAAACTGAGAACTTTGAGGAGATGTTAGAAGAATCTCTGAAGAGTTTAAACACTAATGAAAGGGTTATGGGTACTGTCGCGAGCATCACTCCTAACGAAGTGTATGTCGAAGTCGACGGCAGAAAGCAGACTGGCTTTATCCCATTTGACGAGTTATCATCCACTCCGATTCAGAGCGCCGATGAAGTTGTCAAGGTCGGCGATCGTGTAGAACTGCTGATTATGAAAACCAATGACGTCGAGGGTACCATCATGCTCTCCAAGCGCAGAGTTGACGCGCAGAAGGGATTTGAGGAGCTGCAGAAGGCTTATGAAGAGAAGCAGATCCTCACCGGTCCCGTTACCGAGGTCGTTTCCGGCGGCGTGATCGTTGTCGCGAATGATATCCGCATTTTCATCCCCGCTTCTCAGGCTGCAATGGAGCGTGACGCTAACCTTGAGGATCTCAAGGGTCAGGAAGTCAAGTTCCGTCTGATCGAGATGTCTCAGCGCGGCAGAAGAAGAAAGATCATCGGCTCCATCAAGAGCGTTCTCCGTGACGAGTATGCCGCTAAGCGCGCAGAGTTCTGGGAGAACTGCGAGGTCGGTAAGGTTTATACCGGCGTTGTCCGCACACTGACTTCTTACGGCGCGTTCGTAGACCTCGGCGGCGTATCGGGCATGATCCACATTTCCGAGCTGTCATGGCTGCGCATCAAGCATCCGAGCGAGGTCGTCAATGTCGGCGATACCGTTGAAGTATACATCAAGGACATCAACACCGAGACCAAGAAGATCTCTCTGGGTTACAAGAAGACCGAGGACAATCCGTGGGTCATCCTCGAGAAGGATTATCCTGTCGGCACTGTCGTCAAGGCAAAGATCGTCGGTCTGACCGCGTTCGGTGCTTTCGCAAACATCATCCCCGGCATCGATGGTTTGATCCATATCTCTCAGATCTCCAACAAGCGCATCGAGAAGCCCGCTGACGAGCTTGCAATCGGCGATGAGGTCGAGGCCAAGATCACCGGTATCGACTTCGAGAAGAAGCGTGTCAGCCTGTCTATCCGCGCACTGCTGCCCGAGGATGCTCCTGTTGCTCCCGCTGTCGAGGAGGAAGAGGATGAGGTCGTCGCTGTAGTTGAGCCCGACGCTGCTCCCGTGATCCGTGATCTCGAGGACGAGACCCCCGCTGAAGAGCCCGCACCTGTTGAAGAGGCTCCCGCAGAGGAAGCTCCTGCAGAAGAGGCGGTTGCCGAAGAAGCTGCTCCCGCAGACGCTGAATAACGAAACTTTTGACGGGTATCCGAAAGGGTACCCGTTATTTTCTTTTACGGAATTTTTCGATCCCGATAATCTGGTAAAATAGGATACATATTATATAGTATAGGATCTGATAGTATGATGGAAATGATTACAAAAGATACCAACGCCGTTTTTACTCAGTTGATTGAAGCGGCGAAATTGCACGAGGGCTCCGTTGTCGTGCTTGGCTGTTCCACCAGTGAGGTCGGCGGAAGTCGCATCGGCACCCATTCGAGTATGGATATTGCCGCGGCTGTGTATGACGGCTTCTTTGATCTGCTTAAAGAGAAAGGAATCTATTTGGCGGCGCAATGCTGTGAGCACCTCAACCGCGCTTTGGTGATCGAACGAGAGCTGGCGACAAAGTACAATATCCCGATCGTGAACGCGGTTCCTCAGCCGAAAGCCGGCGGCAGCAGCGCGACGACCGCCTACGCGCGCTTTGATGATCCGGTTTTGGTGGAGCATATCCAAGCGGACGCGGGCGTCGATATCGGCGGCACGCTGATCGGTATGCACCTTAAAGAAACCGCCGTTCCGCTCAGACTCCCGCAGAAGAAGATCGGGGACGCGTTTGTCGCGTCTGCCCGTACCCGCGCGAAGTTCATCGGCGGCGCGAGAGCCGTATATGACGAAGAGCTTTTATAGGCGCGTGCGCCTATTTGTTTGGTTGCCACTGCTTTGGGGGCAATCACAATCGGATTATCATGTGAATCAGAGGTACTGTTATGATGACTGCAAAAGATGAATTTATCAAGATTTATACGGAGAACATCACCCGCAAGGGCTCCGCGGAGCTGCTCGAGTGGATCCAAAAGACCGACTTCTTCACTGCTCCGGCAAGCACCAAGTATCACTGCGCCTGTGAAAACGGCTTGGTGATGCACTCGGTCAGCGTGTATAATACCATGATCGAGAAGCATTTTGACGAGGAAAACGATAATCCGGAGAGCTTTGCGATCTGCGCGCTTCTCCATGATCTGTGCAAGGCGCAGTTCTATAAGGTGTCCACCCGCAACGTCAAGAATGATGAAACCGGTCAGTGGGAAAAGGTGCCGTATTACGCCATCGAAGATACCTTTCCGTACGGTCACGGTGAAAAGAGCGTTTTTCTGATCGAGCGCTTCATGCGCCTCAAGCTCGATGAAGCGATGGCGATCCGCTGGCATATGGGCGGCTTTGACGATAATAACGGCTTCTATGTCAGCAATGCCTATGATCGTTATCCGCTGGCTGTCAAGCTACATCTTGCCGACTTGGAGAGCACCTATCTCAGAGAGAAGGGCACCTCCGCCGTCAGGAGATAACAATCCTACTTGCCGAAAGCAAAGGATAGGGGAAGTATATGAATATTGATGAAGCAAAAAGAAAGATCGCTCAGCTTACCAAAGAGCTGAATTATCATAACGACCGCTATTATAATCAGGATGATCCCGAGATCTCCGACTTTGAATATGACGCGATGCTGCGTGACCTCGAGAATCTGGAAGCGGAATATCCCGAGTTGATCGCGCCCGATTCACCCACGCAGAAGGTCGGCGGCAGTAAAGGTGAGAAGTTCTCTTCCGTTGTGCATACCGTGCCGATGGAAAGCCTGCATGACTCTTTCTCTGCGGATGAGATACGCGATTTCGACCGCAGGGTTCGTGAAGTCGTCGCTGAGCCCGAGTATGTGGTGGAGCCGAAGTTTGACGGCTTATCCGTCTCATGTGAATACCGAAACGGCGTTTTCGTGCGCGGATCGACCCGCGGCGACGGTGTGACCGGTGAGGACGTCACCGATAATCTGATGACCATCAAAAGCCTGCCGAAGCGATTAAAAAACGCGCCCGCGTTCTTAGAGGTGCGCGGTGAAGTGTATATGTCGGTCGCGACGTTCGAAAAGCTGGTCGCCGAACAGGAGAACAACGGTGAAAAGCCGTTCAAGAATCCCCGCAACGCCGCGGCGGGCTCACTCAGACAAAAGGACAGCAAGATCACCGCGAAACGTAATTTAGATATCTTTGTGTTCAATATTCAGGCGATGGAGGGTTATGCGGTCACGACCCATGTACAGTCGCTCGATTATTTGACCGAGCTGGGTTTTCCGACCGCGTTCTATCACAGCTATACCGATATTGATGATGTGCTTGATGAGATCGACCGTATCGATAAATCCAGAGGTGAATTGCCCTGCGATATCGACGGCGCTGTTGTCAAGCTGAATAACCTAGCCGATCGTGAATTACTGGGCAGTACCGCTAAGTATCCTCGTTGGGCGGAGGCATATAAATATCCGCCCGAGGAAAAAGAGACCGAGCTGCTCGATATCGAGATCAATGTCGGCAGGACAGGCGCAATCACGCCTGTGGGTATCTTCAAGCCTGTTTTACTCGCGGGTACGACCGTATCCCGCGCGACGCTTCACAATGAGGATTTCATCCGTGAACTCGGCGTGAGCATCGGCGATACGGTCAAGATCCGCAAGGCTGGTGAGATCATCCCCGAGGTGCTCAGCGTGGTCAAGCATACCGAGGGCGCCGATCCGTATACCTTGCCCGAATACTGTCCGTCATGCGGCAGCAGACTTGTCAAGGAAGAAGGCGAGGCGGCGATCCGCTGTACCAACACCGAATGTCCCGCTCAGCTTTTACGGCATCTGATCCACTTTGTATCGCGTGACGCGATGGATATCGACGGTCTGGGTCCATCTTCTCTCGAACAGTTGATGAACGCCGACTTGATCACGACCTTTACAGATCTGTATCAGCTCAAAGCGGAGGACGTCGCCAAGCTCGACCGCATGGGCGACAAATCGGCGGATAATCTGATCAAGGCGATCGACAATTCCAAACACGCGGAGATCAATCGTCTGGTATACGCGCTCGGGATCCGCCATATCGGTGAAAAAGCCGCTAAGTTGCTTTGCGAGCACTTCCTCAGTATCGACAAGCTGTTTGACGCAAGTGTGGAAGAGATCGCGGCGATCGACGGCTTCGGTGAGATCATGGCGCAGTCCGTGTACGATTATTTTCATCTGGAGGGCACGGCGCACCTGATCGCTCAGCTCAAAGAGCTCGGCGTAGAGATGAAGCCTCTTGAGAAGAAGGAAAAGACCGGCGGATTCGTCGGCAAGACCTTTGTATTAACAGGAACCTTACCGACTATGAGCAGAAAAGAAGCGTCACTTCTGATCGAACAAAACGGCGGCAAAACCTCTTCTTCCGTATCGAAGAAAACGGATTTCGTTCTCGCGGGTGAAGACGCGGGATCAAAGCTGACCAAGGCGCAATCCCTCGGCGTGACCATCATCAGTGAAGCGGAACTGCGTGAAATGATCCAACAGAATGACGAATGATCGATCGATCCCTGTCCTTTTCGGGCGGGGATCATTTGATTTTATGGACAAACTTTTGCGGACAGGTTATATCCGACGACCTGTCCGCATAAATTTTACTATCATTGTCATTGAAGGAATGTGACGATCAAAACCGAGTATGACTCAGGATGGTGAAAACGATGGAAAAACAGAGTCTGGATTACATACTGGATAAAATGCCCGATCGGATCAGGATCCCGTTAGAACGCACACGATCTGCGTATGAGGATCGGGCGACCGAGATCGTATTGCGCAGGGACGCGCCGATCTGTATCTATGAAAGAAAGCGTCTTCTTTACCTAACGGACAGCGGTTATTTGACCGACTCTGCGTATGCGGAGAATTTGTTGACCGCTTCGTCAAAAGAGATAGAGCAAACGGTTCTTCGACTATGCGACTATTCTGTTTATGTGTACCAGAATGAGATCAACAGCGGTTTCATCACGATCGAAGGCGGCGTCAGAGTCGGCTTGTGCGGCAAAGCGGTGATGACCAATGGAGAGATCACTAATATTCGTGATATCGGCACACTCAGCTTTCGTATCGCGAGAAATATCAGCGGATGCGCGGCTCCGCTGATCGATAAGCTCGACCCACTTGGCGGCGTACTCATTTGCGGTGTTCCGGGATCAGGAAAAACGACGCTCATTCGGGATCTGGCTCGTCAATTATCCTATCGGTACCGTGTGAGCGCCTTGGATGAAAGGGGAGAGCTGAGCGCTTTATATCGCGGCAAGGCGGGATTCTCACTCGGTTTATGTGATGTGTATACCGGTTATCCGAAGGGGCTTGCCGCTCATTGCGCGATCCGCAGTATGTCGCCAGAGATCATTATTTGTGACGAGATGGGCGATCAAAGCGACGTCGATCTGCTGCTGTATTCTATGCGGTGCGGTGTGGCGTTCATCGCGACGGTACACGCGTCGTCGATGCAGGATCTCAGGCGCAGAGAGATCACCTCAAAAATGATCAATACCGGCGCGTTTCGCTATATCGTGTTTCTCTCTTCCAACGGCAATGTCGGAAAGATCGAAAAGATCTACGAAATGTGTGACGCGCGTGATTAAGCTGATCCTATGTATCGTGATCCTGTTTTGCGGCGCGGTGATCGGGATCCATTTGTCGCAAAAGCTGAGCCGCCGCAGAGATGTATTGACACAGTTCGAAGTGCTCTTTCAAACCGCGTTGATCCGTATGGAATACAACGCGGGCGATCTGTGCGAGGTGTTCTCCGATAACTTTGCGGGTTTTTCTTTTGAACACAATATTCCTTTTGATATCCAGTGGCATCGTTTTATCGGCGGTTTTTCTTATGTGTTATCAAAGGATGATCTCGGAATGCTCAGCTCCTTTGTGAAGGATCTGGGCGCGGCGGATCGTGAGTCGCAAAGACAACATATCTGTTTATACGGCGAGCTGTTACGGGAACACATCCGTGAGGCGCAGGATGAAATAGAGAATAAAGCAAAAATGTACAGGATAATTCCGCTGTCGGTGGGGATGGTGATCTCTCTGATGGTAATATAGGGATGGAAAACTATGGATGTTGATATGATATTCAAGATCGCGGCGATCGGGATCATTGTCGCGATCCTCAATCAGCTGTTGGTACGCAGCGGCAGAGAGGAACAGGCGCTCTTGACGACGATCGCGGGCTTGGTGGTCGCGCTGATGATGATCATCTCGCAGATCAGCGAGCTATTCACCACCGTCAAGAACACCTTCGGACTGTAGGCATGACCATCATTACCATCTGCGGCGCCGCGATCGTGACGGCAGTGCTGGCGGTCATGCTCCGATCCCAAAGCCCGCACAGTGCTATGCTGCTATCCGTAGCCGCCGGAGCGATCATCATACTCAATCTGTTGAAGAATCTTCCCGGCACGCTTTCGGGGATCCAAAGCGTTCTTTCCGACGGCGGTATCGATACGGCAGATATCGCGATCCTGCTGAAGGTGATGGGAATCTGCTTTGTCACGGAATTCACCTGCGATTGCGTCACGGAGGCGGGGTTGTTGTCGCTGAGCACCAACATCTCTTTTGCGGGAAAGATACTGGTATTGCTGACGTCACTGCCACTGTTTCAAAATATCATTTCCGTGATCACTACGCTGGGCAGTTGATATGAAGCGGATCGTGATATTGATGATCGTTCTCTTGCTGATCGGATGCTTTTGCTTTAAATGTCACGCGGCAGAGTTGGCGATGTTTGAAGGAGATAAAAGTAAGATCGAAAGCGGCGTCGACGATCATACAAAAGGTGAATTGGAGCGATTCGGTATTTCCGGAATCGATGATGTCGTGACCGACGGGATCGACAGCGGTTCGGTGTGGCAATATCTGTCCGAATTGATCGCGGCTTACAGTCACGGCCCCTTGGCGGCACTGATTTTATTGACAGCGGTGTTGCTGCTTGCCTCCGTCGCGGAATCCTATACCTTTTCTTTGCGCTATACGGAAACGAGAGATATCATGGGCGTTGTCGTCAGTCTGTTCATCTCATCGATCCTGATCAGTCCAGTGACACAGTTGATCTCCTCATCACAGTTGGTGATACAGGGCGCTTCTGCCATGATGACGGTATATTTGCCCGTTATGGCAGGGATGATGGTGTTCTCCGGTCACGCGATCTTATCGGGCGGCTACTACGCGGCGGTGATCACCGTGTCACAATTGATCTCAAGACTCTCTGCGACGGTATTCACGCCGTTGTTGACGGTGTTTCTGTCGTTATCCGTCAGCGCAAGTATCTCATCACGTGTTCGATTAGGCGGTTTTATCGAGTTGGCGAGCAAGGGGTTCAAGTACGGGATCGCGCTGATGATGAGCATATTCACAGCGGTGATCGGGCTCAACGGCGCCTTGTCGGGAGCGGCGGACAGCGTCGCGAATAAGGCGGCTCGCTTCGGACTGAGCTCCTTTATCCCGCTGATCGGATCGTCGATCGCCGAGGCGTACAGCGCGATACAAAACAGCGTGAGTATTCTGCGGTCGGGAGCGGGCGTATTCGTCATCATCGCGCTCTTTGTCAGCTTTGCGCCGCTGATCATCCAAAGCGTTTTATGGTCGATCACCCTTTGGATCGCGAAAAGCATCGGAGAAATGCTGTCGGTCACCTCAGCCTCGTCGATCATCAACGCTTTATCTCAATTTATCTTGGCACTCAGAGCTTTGTTGATCGCCGTGATGACGGTGTTTATCATCTCGACGTCCATCATGATGTCATTGGGAGGCAGAACATGAGCGGGATCCAAGCGATTTGCATGACGCAGTGTTATACCTGTGTCGTGATCAGCATGATCACCGTTCTGATCCCGCAGAAACGAACACGCCGTGTGATGAGCTTTGTTGTCGGACTGTTTTTTATCAGTACCTTTATCACCGCGGCGTCGGCTCAGTTAAGTGCGATCGATCTGATGACACCGGATATCAATGAGATCCCGATACCGACCTATGAGGAAACGGATCCACAGGATGCGGTCGCTCAGATGACAGCCGATCATTTGACACAGGCGTTGAACGAGCTGCTCAATAATGAAGGGATATTCCCGCGGGATATCCGGTTGACATTGAAAATATCCGACGAGGGCAGAATATCTGTTGTACGTGCCGACATATACATAAGTGAAAAGGATAAGGACAAAACGCCTGAGATCAAAAGTATCATATACAGGAATATTTCAAAGGAGCCTGAAATACATGTTACAGGGGAAGAAGCTCAGTAAATGGCTGAGCGATAAACGTGTCGTCAAGGTCGCTGTGATCATCGGAGCGGCGGCAGTACTGCTGATCGGGTTATCATCATTCATTGACTTTTCAGGCGGCGAAAAGGAGAATTCGGAGAAATATGCCGCCAAAACCGAAGCGCATCTTCTGGAGATCATCTCGCACATCAACGGGGTGGGGGAGGCGAAGATCTTTTTGACGATGGATAACAGCGGCGAAAACGTCTATTTGAAGAACACCGATACCAAAACGAAAAGCATTGAACCGAAGGTGCGCGGTGTGGTGGTGGTATGCGACGGCGGCGATGATCCGTTGGTCGTGTCCCGTGTGCTGGACGCCGTGACAAAATCGCTGAATATCAGCTCGGATAAAGTATGTATCACAAAATGATATATGTTGAGATCGGACGCGTGCGTCCTTTTTCTCGCAATGACGAATCTATATTAAAAGGTGGAGAAATATGAAAATCAAAAAGCAACATGTATTGGCGGCGGCACTGGTATTGGCTCTCGGTGCGGCAGTGTATCTGAATTGGCAATTCTCGGGAACGCCGTTGATATCGTCGACATCAAAGGAACTGGGAGCCGCGACTTATGTCAGCAATGACGCGTCGGCAACAGCGGATGAGGTGGATTCGGATTCCGTATCCGAAATGACGCCTCAGGCAAAGCTCGCTCAGGCTAAGACCGATCGGACGCAGGCACAGGACAAAGCGTTGGAAGCGGCTGAAAATATCCTGTCGCTGTCGGACAGCTCCGAGGACGCGAAAGCGGAAGCGGTCAAAGCCGCCAACGCTATCGAGCAACGGATATTGGCGCAGAGCAATATCGAGGGCATATTGACCGCCAAGGGCTATCCAAGCGCTGTTTGCTACATCTCGGATTCCGGCTGTACGGTAACCCTGCTGTCGAGTGAGATGACCGACGACGCGCCGATGATCATCAAAGAAGCGATCATGTCACAGTCAGAGATCGAGTTCAATAACATCGTCATCATTGATGTGTAGAGTATAAAAATAACGGACGGGAATTCCCGTCCGTTTACTGTTACTGTAACATTTTTAAGATCTCTTCCTGAACATCCGATGCGGTGAGATCCGATTTCCTTTTCGCCGTATTGAAGTCGGTACCGTTGATCCTGTCATAGCTGTCCGCGTCAACAATGATTAAAGCGGATCTCGGCGGAACAAGCGTATCTTCTTCAAAGCGATACAGCGCCCGATCGGAGGCTTCGGTGTCGTTCGCGATCACATACCATTTCTGCGGCAGCTCATATTGCGATTTGATCTGCGGCACACAGGGCTTGTCGGAATTGTTGATGATCACGCTGAACATACGCCATTCATTCTCGGCGTCGTTCTTCAACGTCAGTGAAAGGCTCTGACCGTTATAGACGATGTAACCGTCGTTGACCGCCTTGGTAGTGCAGTCACGCAGGGGTGAGAACGCCTTGCGGATCCTGATCAGCCCTTTGTAATATTCAACCAGCTCATTGTAGCGCACGGTACGCGACCAGTTGATGGAGTTGATCGAGTCGGGAGATTTGTAGGAGTTATGATCGCCCTTCTTTGTTCTAGCGAATTCTTCACCTGCCATCCAGAAAGGAATGCCCAGAGAGGACAGGATCAAGGTAGCGGCGAGCTTATTCTGGCTGATATACAGGCAGTCGGTGGTGTCGAAATCATCACACCAGTTGGATTTGAGAATCTTATCCCAAAGGGAAAGGTTATCATGCGCGGACGCGTAGGTGATACACTGAGAAGGCTCGTTCGCCCAGTTGCCGAAGGTCACGGAAGAAGCGCCCATCATACCGGCGATCACATTATACGCGCTGTGGGTCGAGCCCTGGATAAAGCCCTTGCTGTCATCATCGGATCCGCCCTTGATGCCGTGACGCATATCGTCGTTAAACATACCGATACGGGTCGAGAGCTTCTTGGCGTTCGCCTTGTTGGAGCAATCCTCGCCGGAGATACCGTTTTCGCCGTCGTTCGCGGTCCACGGCTCACCGTACATCAGGATGCGTCTGTCGATCTGATCGAGCGCCTCACGGATCAGGTTCATGGTCTCGATATCGTGGCAAGCCATGAGATCAAAACGGAAGCCGTCGATATGGTATTCGTTCGTCCAGTAGCACAGGGAGTCGATCATGAACTTGCGGAACATGGTCTTGTCGCTGGCGGTGACGTTACCGCAGCCGGAGGAGTTGAGGAACTTGCCGTCCTGCATACGGAAGTAGTAGCCGGGCACGGTCCGTTCAAAGGGAGAGTGCGCGGTAGAGTAAACATGGTTATAGACAACATCCATGATCACGCCGATGCCCTCGTCATGCAGCGCCTTGACCATTTCCTTGAATTCTCTGAT
>ONUI01000112.1 GCA_900320995.1 uncultured Eubacteriales bacterium | reverse complement strand
GACACAGCATGATCAGGTACTTGCCGACAGGCTCAAAGCGGAATTGGGTGTAGAACGTGCCGACGCCCATGATCTCACTCGTCGCGATACCGGTACGCTCCGAGATCAGCTCGATCGCTTCCTTCGGCAGATAGCCGTAGATGTCCTGCGTGTGCTGTAAAATAGTGATCAGACTGCCCTTGACCGCGGCGTATTCATCGAGCACGCCGCTGAGCAGGGAAAGGTCGATATTATCATTCATAAAGTTCCTCCAAATGCTGATTCCGCAAGCCGGATCAGCCCATAATAATACGCCAAAAGCGCACTCTCACATGTTCGGAGAGCGCGCTTATTGTTCTGTCAAAAATCGCTTACGATCAGACGATGCCCTCTGCGAGCATAGCCTCGGCAACCTTCTCAAAGCCGGCAATGTTAGCGCCTACCACATAGTTGCCCTCAAAGCCGTACTTCTTCGCAGCCGCGTCAAGATTGCGGAAGATGTTGACCATGATCTGCTCGAGCTTCTGATCGACCTCTTCAAAGCTCCAGGAGAGTCTCTCGGAGTTCTGGCTCATCTCCAGCGCGGAGGTAGCAACGCCGCCTGCGTTGGCAGCCTTACCGGGAGCGAAAAGCACGCCGTTCTTCTGGAAGTACTCGGTCGCCTCAAGGGTGGTGGGCATATTCGCGCCCTCCGCTACAGCGGTAACGCCGTTAGCGACCAGCGTCTTCGCGTCATCGATACCGAGCTCATTCTGGGTCGCGCAGGGCAGCGCGATATCGCACTTGATATCCCATACATTGGAACCCTCCGCCTTTTTGTCATGATACTCAGCGGACGGACGAGCCGCGGCATAAGCATCCAGACGAGCGCGCTTGACTTCTTTGATCTCCTTCAGGAGAGCAACATCGATGCCCTCTTTATCATAGATCCAGCCGGTGGAATCGGAGCAGGTCACGACTTTAGCGCCGAGCTGCTGTGCCTTCTGGATCGCGTAGATCGCGACATTACCCGCGCCGGAAACGCAGATGGTCTTGCCGGCGATATCGATGCCGTTAGTTTTGAGCATCTCTCTTGTGAGATAGAGCAGACCGTAGCCGGTCGCCTCGGTACGAGCCAAAGAGCCGCCGAACGCGAGACCCTTACCGGTGAGAACGCCCTCAAAGCTGTTGCGCAGGCGCTTATACTGACCGAACATGTAACCGATCTCTCTGCCGCCTGTACCGATATCACCCGCGGGAACATCGGTGTCAGCGCCGATATGACGGAACAGCTCCGTCATGAAGCTCTGGCAGAAGCGCATGATCTCCATATCGGACTTGCCCTTGGGGTCGAAGTCGGAGCCGCCCTTACCGCCGCCGATCGCAAGACCGGTCAGGGAGTTCTTGAAGATCTGCTCAAAGCCGAGGAATTTGATGATACCAATATATACGGACGGATGCAGACGGATACCGCCCTTATACGGGCCGATCGCGGAATTGAACTGAACGCGGTAGCCGGTGTTTACCTGTACCTGACCGTTATCGTCGACCCACGGAACACGGAACTTGATCTGACGCTCAGGCTCGCAGAGACGCTCCAAGAGCGCCTGCTTCTTATACTCTTCCTCATTCGCCTCGATGACCGGACGAAGAGAATCCAGGACTTCTTCTACCGCCTGTAAGAATTCAGGCTCGGAAGCATTCTTTTCTTTTACTTTAGCCAGTACTTCATCTACATAAGACATAGTATTCCCTCCAAAAATTTATATGTTGCACTGCAAAAAAACGCAAAAAAATAAAGGCACCTCGGACTATGTGTCCGAGACGCCTTTGTCTCAACAGCACGAATTATACGCCCAAATCATTCGTTTGTCAAGCGATAGAACGAATTTTAACAAAACTTACTAATTGGTTTTGCAGGATTGGCGTTCTTTTCTTGCAAAATGTGAAAAGATCGGGCTCACTCAAAATGAGGGATTGACATCAAAAAATAATTATGTTAAAGTGTTAGCGGAACAAAGGCGTTCATTTGAGGCAGTATTCTGTACTGCTCCAAATGGCGTTTTTTTGCTTTATGATATGTTATGAACAAAGGCGTTCATTTAGGATGACTATACGTCCTAAGTGTCGCCTTTTTTATTTTTATATGTTTTATATGGCATTACCTCTGAAAAGGAGCGAGTAAGAGCATGAATCATACAGAACAAGAGCTGATGAAGCAGATCGAAGAAGAGGACGTCAAATTCATCCGTCTTTCCTTCTGTGATATCTACGGCGTTCAAAAGAATATTTCCATCCAGCGCAGCGAGCTGCCCAGAGCCTTTGAGAAAGGGATCGGGATCGACGCTTCCTACATCAACGGCTTCGGCGGCGATTACGGCAAGGATATCTGGCTCCATCCCGAGACGGATACGATCACGGTTCTGCCGTGGAGACCGGAGCACGGCAAGGTCGTCAGGATGTTCTGTACGCTGACCTACGAGGATGGCACTCCTGTCGAGACCGACACCCGCGCGGTATTAAAGGACGCCGTCAAATACGCTCAGTCAAAGGGTTATCGCTTCCACTTCAAGTCCGAGCTGCAGTTCTATCTGTTCAAGACGGACGGCGACTCGGAGAATACCGGCGTTCCCTATGACAACGCGGGGTATATGGACATCGCGCCTCTCGACAAGGGCGAGAACGTGCGCCGTGAAATCTGCCTGACGCTCGAACAGATGGGGATCGATCCCGAGAGCTCTCACCATGAGGCAGGACCCGGACAGAACGAGATCGACTTCCGCTATGCCGATCCGATCACTGCCGCGGACAATACCGTGACCTTCTTAAGCGTCGTGCGTACCATAGCGGCACGCAACGGGCTTTATGCCGACTTCTCCCCAAAGCCGATCAAGGATAAGACCGGCTCGGCGCTGCACATCTCCGTATCGACAAAGGCAAAAACGGGAGAGGATGTGACCGACGCCGCGATCGCGGGCATCCTGCATAATATCGCCGGTATGACGGTATTCCTCAACCCGAAGGCAGAATCCTTTGAGCGCTTCGGCAAGCACAAGGCGCCGAAGTATATCACATGGTCACAGACGAATCGTTCTCAGCTTGTATTCGCGCGGCATACCGAAAGCGGCAGCCGCTGTGCTCAGCTGCGTTCACCCGACCCTCAGGCGAATCCGTATCTGGCATACGCGCTGATGATCTACGCGATCATGGACGGTATTGAAAACGGCAGGGCGTTACCGCAGCCCACGGATGAAAACATCTTACAGCTCATCACCGATTCAGCAGAGCCCCAAAAGCTGCCCGACAGTCTGGAGAAGGCGCGTATCGAAGCAACAAATTCACCGCTTGTACAGCGGTTCATCCCCTCGGCAGTGACTGTGGTTTACTGTGCCGATTAACAGCGTAGTAACCACTGCATTTTACCATATTATTGTTTACCTGATAACAAAATTCATCGAAAGGAGAGCGCACCTTGGACTTTACAGAGCACCGGTACAGAATACTGATCGTATCCTCGGACGACAGGTTCGGCAGAGAAGTCAGCACTCTCCTGCAGGGCGATCAATTTCAGCAGGATTTTTCCCGCAGCGCGTCGGACGCCCGCTGTAAGCTGCTCGAAAACCAATACGATTTTGTGATCGTCAACGCGCCGTTGAGGGATGAGTTCGGCTCCCGCCTGTGTATCGATATCAGCCGCAACAACGGTACTATCGCCACGATCTTTGCGGCAACCGATACCTATGACGAGATCTACGCGAAGGTGTCCGTGCACGGCGTTTTCGCGCTCCATAAGCCGACCTCCAAAACACTGGTCTCTCAGGCGGTGTCGCTGATGGTGTGCGCCAGAGAACGTCTGCGGTCGTTGGAAAAGAAGGTCGGCAACACCGAGAGCAAGCTCGACGAGATCCGCATCGTCAACAAAGCCAAATGGCTGTTGATCGATCAGGAAGGGCTGAGCGAGGCGGACGCGCATAAGTATATCGAGAAGTCCGCGATGGACGCCGGTATCACCAAACGGCTTGCCGCTCAAATGATCATTGACAAATACCTGTAATAGGCGTATTTTCTAAGAGAGAATACGTCTTTGTCTTTTTCGGGCAGTTGACATATTATATTAGTAAAGGAGAACACTTATGTGCGGAATAGTAGGATATGTCGGACCGCGTGACTGCGCGGATGTGCTGGTATCGGCTCTGACAAAGCTGGAATATCGCGGATATGACTCCGCCGGTATCGCCGTGTTTGAAAACGGAAAGATCGAAGTCGCCAAAACCAAGGGCAGACTGGCTGATCTGACCGAGAAGATGGAGAAAGAAGGCAAGCCGCAGGGTCACGCCGGAATCGGCCATACGCGCTGGGCGACCCACGGCGAGCCGAGCGATATCAACTCTCACCCCCACTCGGGGCGCAGGGTCACCATCGTCCATAATGGCATCATCGAGAACTACAAACAGCTCAAGCAGTTTTTGATCGAAAACGACCGCACCGAATTCCTCTCCGATACCGATACCGAGGTCGTGGCGCAGCTGCTCGACTTCTACTATGAGGGCGATCCCATCCGCTGTATCCGCCGTACGCTCCATGAGCTGCGCGGTTCCTTTGCGCTGGGGATCGTTTTCGCCGACCGTCCCGAGACCGTTTACGCGGTACGGTGTGAAAGCCCGCTGATCGTCGGTCAGGGTCAGGACGAGGTGTTCATCGCCTCCGATGTACCCGCCATCATCAAATATACCAAAGAATATTATCTGCTGGAGCAGGGCGAGATCGCGATCCTGAAAAACGGCAGTGTGGATTTTTGCACCCTGCACGGCAGAAAACTGAAGAAGGAACTGCTCTTTGCCGACTGGGATGAGGACAGCGCCGAGAAGGGCGGTTATCCGCACTATATGCTCAAGGAGATCCATGAGCAGCCCACCGCCGTCAAAACGACGGTCACACCGCGTATCGAGGACGGTCTGCCCGATCTTTCCGAGTGCGGTATCATCTTCGGAACACTGAGGAATCTGAAAAACATCTTCATCGTTGCCTGCGGTACCGCTATGCACGCCGGTATGGTCGGCAAGTATGTCATCGAAAAGCTCGCGCGTGTACCCGTGACGGTCGATATCGCCTCCGAGTTCCGCTATCGCGATCCGCTGTTGACGCATGACGACCTGATCATCATTATCAGCCAGAGCGGTGAGACCGCCGACAGTAAGGCAGTACTGAGCCTCGCCAAGTCGCGCGGCGCCAAAACGCTCGCGATTGTCAACGTCAAGGGCAGCTCCATCGCCAGAGAAGCCGATATGGTCATCTATACCCACGCGGGTCCCGAGATCGCGGTCGCCTCCACCAAGGCGTATATGGTCCAGCTCGCGGTCATGTATCTGTTCGCCTTTGAAACAGCGCTCGACAAGGGTAAGCTCGAGGAGAAGGAGTGCCGCAGACTGACTGCCGCGCTGCTCAAAATGCCCGATGTGATCGAGAAAACCATCGACAAGGTCATGGATATGTGCCAGTATGTTTCCTGGATATGTGCCAGTATGTTTCCACCAAGCTGATCACCGCCGACAGCCTGCTGTATATCGGCAGGGGGCTTGACTACGCACTGTCGATGGAGGGCTCCTTAAAGCTCAAGGAGATCAGCTATATTCATTCCGAGAGCTACGCCGCGGGTGAGCTCAAGCACGGTACGATCTCGCTGATCACCGAGGGGATGCCCGTGATCGCTGTCGCGACGCAGAACACCCTGCTCGAAAAGACCGTCAGCAACATCAAAGAGGTCAAGGCGCGCGGCGCGATGACCATCGTGATCTGTGACGAAGAAGCGGATATCGACGCGGACGCGGTCGACTACATGATCCGCATCCCGAAGATCAACGAAACGCTGATGCCGATGGTCGCCACAGTGCCCATGCAGCTCCTCGCGTACTACACCTCGGTCAACAAAGGCAACGACGTCGACAAGCCCCGCAATCTCGCCAAATCCGTCACGGTTGAGTAAAGGCCCCCTTTCCTAAGGAGATTCCCCTGTTAGGGGAAATGTCCGCAAAGCGGACAAAAGGGTCTGCAGCCTCCGCTGAGGAGGGCTGGCGCCGATAGGCGACTGGGGGTTGATACTTTTTAAGTCATAGTTCAATAAAGATTGCAGGCAACCCTCCGCCCCTGCGGGGCACCTCCCTTAGAAAAGGGAGGCATAAAAAGTACAGACCCCGTCGCAAGGCGGAGTCTGTAAACCAAAGGGGAGTGTGTGCAATTTTCTTTTGGCAATAAATATTGTTGATGAAGTATATATTGTTATAAGAAATCTCCCCTAAAGTCCGTTTTTGATCCTGATTTGAAAAAATCAGGATCACGAAAAAAGAAGGGTTTGGGTATTCCAAAACAGCAAAAAAGCGCCTTGAACCCCCTTGGGGGATTCAAGACGCCTTTGTCTTTACTGAGTGCATTATACGCTTCGATAACCAAATTGTCAAGTGCTTTCAAAATATTTTAACGCTTTGATGTGTGAAAGATTGACACGGCACGCCGATAATGATATGATACAGAAGAAGATTTCACTTCTGAAAAGAGGGTGTCACCGTGACAACGGAAGAAAACCAGATCATGCAGTATATCGAGGAAGAGGACGTCAAGTTCATCCGTCTTGCTTTCTGCGATATTTTCGGCGCGCAAAAGAATATCTCCGTCCAGCCCACCGAGCTGCAAAGGGCATTTGAAAGGGGCTATCCGATCGACGCATCTTATGTGTCGGGCTTCGGCGGCGATTACGGCGTCGACGTTTGGCTGCGCCCCGAGGCGGATACCGTTTCCGTTCTCCCGTGGCGGCCGGAGCACGGTAAGGTGATCCGGATGTTCTGCGCGCTGTGCTACTCAGACGGCAGACCGATCGAGGCGGATACGCGCTCATTGCTTCGCGGCGCTGTGGAATATGCCCGCCAAAAGGGCTATCGCTTCCACTTCAAGTCCGAGATGCAGTTCTATCTTTTCAAGACTGATGAAAACGGAAACCGAACCGCTATTCCCTACGATCACGCGGGCTATATGGATATCGCGCCGCTGGATAAGGGCGAGAACATCCGCCGCGAGGTATGCCTGACGCTCGAGCAGATGGGCGTCATGCCCGAAAGCTCGCACCATGAAGCGGGACCCGGTCAGAATGAGATCGACTTCAAGTATGCTCAGGCTCTCCCTGCCGCCGATAATACAAGCACCTTTATCTCTGTCGTCCGCACGATCGCCGCGCAAAACGGCTTGTATGCCGACTTTTCGCCGAAGCCGATCTCCGATAAACCCGGCTCGGCGCTCCATATCCGTATGTCTGTCAAAGCAAAGGACGGTGAGGACGTCACCGAACGCGCCATCGCGGGTATCCTGAAAAATATCGCGGACATGACCATCTTCCTCAATCCGACCGAAAAATCCTTCAAGCGATTCAACAAGATGAAATCGCCTAAATTTATCACATGGTCGGATAAAAACCGCGCTCAGCTGATTTTTGCCACCCGTACCGAGAGCGGCGGCAGATGCTTACAGCTTCGCTCTCCCGACCCCAACGCCAATCCCTATCTGGCGTTCGCGCTGATGATCTACGCGGCGGTCGACGGCATCGAGAACGATTATCCCCTTCCTTCTTCGATCGATACGGAGCTGCAATACCTCTCCTCATCCGAGCAAAACGAGATAGAGCTTTTGCCCGATACCATCGTCCGGGCGCAGAATGCCGCTCTGAACAGCGATTTCATCAAGCGGTTTGTCCCCGACAGCATCATCAAAGCATATTGTAACTGATAATACGAAAGGCAGTCTATTTTCGTGACCGATAGAGCACCAAGCCTTCCCCTCGGGGGGAAGGTGGGCAATTTGCTCTGTGCAAATTGGTCGGATGAGGGGCTGACTTATCCGACTGTTCTTCTTAACAAAGAGAGTAATGCTTTTCCTTATATTCTCGGTATACTTTTCGCCTCACCGAGTCCGACATCGCCGGGAAAGGCTATCCCCTCATCCGTCACCCTACGGGCGACACCTTCCCCCCCGAGGGGAAGGCTTTTTGGCGACATATGCCAATAAAAGATTTATCTTTTGGACGAAAGTTCAAGGGGCTGTGGAAACAAAGCATGACGCTTTATTTCCACAGTCCCTTCATTTTATCTCAACAGCTTCTTGATCCTCTCTACCGCTTCTATGGTGTTCTCTCTGTCGCCGAAGGAGGTCAGCCGAAAATAACCTTTTCCCTGACTGCCGAAACCCTCGCCGGGCGTTCCGACAACCTGAGCGTTTTCGAGAAGGTAATCAAAGAACTCCCAGCTCCCCATGCCCTTGGGGCACTCGAGCCAGATATACGGTGAGTTTTTGCCGCCCGTATAGAATATCCCCAGCTCGTCGAGCGCCGCGGAGATGATCCGCGCGTTCTCTTTATAGTATGCGATATTGGCTTTGAATTCTTTTTGCCCTTCCTCGGAGAATACGGCAGCCGCGGCGCACTGCACGGGATAGGACACGCCGTTGAATTTGGTCGCCTGACGGCGGTACCAGAGGGCATGGATGTTGTGACCGTCGCGGACAAGCTCCTTCGGGATCACCGTATAGCCGCAGCGCACACCGGTAAAGCCCGCTGTCTTTGACAGAGAGCAGAATTCGATCGCGCATTCTCTTGCCCCGTCGATCGCAAAGATCGAGCGCGGACAATCATCCTCGATAAACGCCTCATATGCCGCGTCGTACAGGATGACCGCGTCATGTTGATTGGCGTAATCCACCCACGCCTTGAGCTGATCGGCACTGTACGCCGCGCCGGTGGGATTATTCGGCGAGCAAAGATAGATGATATCCGCGTGGATGCTCTCGTCGGGCATGGGCAGAAAACGATTCTCCCGCGTGCCCGGCGCGTATACGATCCTTCTGCCCGCCATGATATTCGCGTCGACGTAGACGGGATAGACCGGATCGGGCACCGTCACGGTGTTATCGGCGCCGAAAATATCGCCGATATTGCCCGTGTCGGACTTTGCTCCGTCGCTGATAAAGACCTCATCCGCTTCGATCTTAACGCCGAAGCCGTCATAGTATCGGGCGACCGCCTCACGTACAAAATCATAGCCCTCATATTCGGGATAGCCCTTGAAGGTCTCTTTGAAGCTCAGCTCTCCCGCGCCGACCTTCATCGCCTGTACGGCAGTGCGCGGCAGCGGGAGCGTGACGTCGCCGATGCCGAGTCGGATGAGCTTTTGCTCAGGATGCGCGGCGGCATACGCCGAGGTCTTTTTCGCGATCTCGGCAAAGAGATAGTTCGGGACTAAGTTATCAAAATTTCGGTTGATTTTCATATCGTTTCCTTCCTTGGTCGGGAGAATCCACAGTATCGCAATAATAAGGT